>JAGOBT010000222.1 GCA_017999135.1 Burkholderiaceae bacterium | reverse complement strand
GGTGCTGCAGCGCAAGCGCGGCGAAACCACCTACGACGAGCTGGCCGGCTGGGCGCGCCAGGCCTGACCGGGCCAATCGACCCAGATTCGGCAAGTGCACCGATCTTGCCGCGATCACGCCCGTATCTGTTGCCGATCAGACAGCAATTGCCGCTGCAGGCCGATTCACCATGGGCATTGACCCCAACCTGGATGCGCCACGGGCTGTGACACAATTCCTGATCTTTGACGGCTGTACACGGCAGTAACTGCCACGTTCCAAACCACTTGCCTGCCGAGCGAACGCCGCTGCCCATGTTCGGGGCCGGCCCGCACCACCACCGTCTGACCGGCACCGCGACCACCGCCGTGCCGCCCCACCTGGAGTTCACCCCATGGACTTGCGCAAGCTGAAGACACTGATCGACCTGGTGTCTGAATCGAACATCTCCGAACTGGAAATCACCGAAGCCGAAGGCAAGGTGCGCATCGTCAAGGCTGGCGCGCCCGGCACGGCCACCGCGCCGATGATGATGATGGCACCCACGCAGCCTGCCGCACCGATGGCCACGGCGCCGGCCGCCGCCGCGCCCGCCGCACCACCGGCCGAGCCCGAGCAGACCGGCCACATCGTCAAGAGCCCGATGGTGGGCACCTTCTACCGCGCCAGCAGCCCCGGCGCCAAACCGCTGGTCGACGTGGGCCAGGCGGTGAAGGAAGGCGAATCGATCTGCATCATCGAAGCCATGAAGATCATGAACGAGATCGAGGCCGACAAGACCGGCACCATCGTGCGGGTGCTGGCCGAGAACGGTGCCGCGGTCGAGTTCGGCCAGCCGCTGTTCGTCATCGAGTGACGGCGCGCGCTGGCGGCACCATGTTCAAGAAGATCCTCATTGCGAACCGGGGCGAGATCGCCCTGCGCATCCAGCGGGCCTGCCGCGAGATGGGCATCAAGTCGGTCGTGGTCTATTCCGAGGCCGACCGCGAGGCCAAGTACGTCAAGCTGGCCGACGAGGCGGTGTGCATCGGCCCGGCGGCGTCGGCACAGAGCTACCTCAACATGCCGGCGATCATCGCCACCGCCGAGGTGACCGACGCCGAGGCCATCCACCCCGGCTACGGCTTCCTCAGCGAGAACGCCAACTTCGCCGAGCGGGTGGAGAAGAGCGGCTTCACCTTCATCGGCCCGACGCCCGAATCCATCCGCCTGATGGGCGACAAGGTGTCGGCCAAGCAGGCCATGATCCGCTCAGGCGTGCCCTGCGTGCCCGGCAGCGAAGGCGCCCTGCCCGAAGACCCCAAGGCCATCGTGCAGGCGGCGCGCGCCATCGGCTACCCGGTGATCATCAAGGCCACCGGCGGCGGCGGCGGGCGCGGCATGCGGGTGGTGCACACCGAGGCGGCCCTGCTGCATGCGGTGCAGACCACCCGCACCGAGGCCGGCGCGGCCTTCGGCAACCCGGGCGTCTACATGGAGAAGTTCCTGCAGAACCCGCGCCATGTGGAAATCCAGATCCTGGCCGACGAACACCGCAATGCGGTGTGGCTGGGCGAGCGGGATTGCAGCATGCAGCGCCGCCACCAGAAGATCATCGAGGAAGCGCCGGCGCCGGGCATTCCGCGCCGGGTGATCGAGCGCATCGGCGACCGCTGCGCCGCCGCCTGCAAGAAGATCGGCTACCGCGGCGCCGGCACGTTTGAATTCCTGTTCGAGAACGGCGAGTTCTATTTCATCGAGATGAACACCCGGGTGCAGGTGGAGCATCCGGTCACCGAGATGGTGACCGGCATCGACATCGTGCAGATGCAGATCCGCGTGGCCGCCGGCGAGAAACTGCCGTTCACCCAGCGGCAGATCCAGATGCGCGGCCACGCCATCGAATGCCGGGTGAATGCCGAAGACCCCTACAAGTTCACCCCCAGCCCGGGCCGCATCAGCATGTGGCACCCGCCGGGCGGGCCGGGTGTGCGGGTGGACAGCCATGCCTACACCAACTACACCGTGCCGCCCAACTATGACTCGATGATCGGCAAAATCATCGTGCACGGCGACACCCGCGAGCAGGCCTTGGCGCGCATGCGCACCGCCCTGAGCGAGACCGTGGTCGAGGGCATCCAGACCAACATTCCGCTGCACCGCGAATTGATGGTGGATGCCAAGTTCATCGAGGGCGGCACCAGCATCCATTACCTGGAAGGCTGGCTGGAAAGAAGAAAGCGCTGAGATGGCCTCCCCCCGAAGCGCCTACGGCGCTCCCCCCAGGGGGCGCCGCCGGTGGCCCGGCGAAGCCGGCTCCACGGCGGCCGCTGGTCGGCTCCGACTTGCACAGAACTGAACATGCACGAACTTGTCTTGCGCTTGCCCGAGAGCCTGGTCGAAGCGGTCAGCGAGGCCCTGGTCGACGAGTTGGATGCGCTGAGCGTGTCGGTGGCCGATGCGGATGCCGGCACGGCCGCCGAGCAGGCGCTGTTCGGCGAGCCCGGCATGCCGGCGCCGAAGGAAGGCTGGCAGCGCTCGGACCTGACCGCGCTGTTCGAGACCGAGGCGGCGGCCACCGAGGCCGCCACCCTGCTGCGCGCCCAGGACTGGGCCACCAGCATGACGGTGCTGGCCCTGCGTGCGGTGGAAGACCAGGACTGGGTGCGGCTGACGCAGAGCCAGTTCGCGCCGGTGGAGATCACGCCCAGCTTCTGGATCGTGCCCAGCTGGCATGACGCCCCGCCGGCGGCCGAGAAGATCATCCGGCTCGACCCCGGCCTGGCCTTCGGCACCGGCACCCACCCCACCACCCGCATGTGCCTGCGCTGGACGGCGCAGCACGCCGCCGCGCTGGCGCCGGGCTGGACCCGCGTGCTGGACTACGGCTGCGGCTCGGGCATCCTGGCCATCGGTGCGGCCCTGCATGGGGCGCGCAGCATTGACGCAGTCGACATCGACACCGCCGCCGTCACCGCCACCGAAGCCAATGCCGAGGCCAATGGCGTGACGCTGACCGCCGGCCTGCCGGAGCGGGCCAGCGGCAACTACCCGCTGGTGCTGGCCAACATCCTGGCCACGCCGCTGAAGCTGCTGGCGCCGCTGCTGGCCGGCCATGTGGCGCCCGGTGGCCACCTGGTGCTGGCCGGCATCCTGGAGCGCCAGGCCGACGAGCTGAAGGCCGCCTACGCGCCCTGGCTGGCGCTGGGCGTGGCCGACACCGAAGACGGCTGGATCCTGATGACGGCCCGCCGGCCGGCCTGACGCGCACCCCGCGGCGCTGCCCTGGCATCATCACGCCGCCGATGCAACTGACGCCGCCCACCCGCTGATGAACCTGGCCACCCGCTGCCTGTCCTGCGGCACGGTGTTCCGTGTCGGCGAAGAGCAATTGCAGGCCTCCGACGGCTGGGTGCGCTGCGGCCGCTGCAACGGCGTGTTCGACGCCGCCGAGGTGCTGTTCGACATCGACACCGGCGCGCCGATGCGGCTGGCCAAGCCACCGGCCACCGCCGCGGCCCCGGCGGACGCCCAGGCGCCAGAGCGCCCCGCCACGCCGCCGGCCACGCCCAGCTGGGCGCCGCCTGCACCGGCAGACCGCACCGAACCGCGCACCGAACCGCGCTTCGACCCGCCACCGCAGGACGGCGAAGCCCCGGCCGAGCCGCTGCTGCGGGCACCGTCGCGCGACCTGGACGACGAGCCCATCGTCATCACCGACCATGTACCGCCGCCGGCGGCACGCGTGCCCGATGCAGCTGCTGGGCCGGACCTGCCTGCCGACAGTGCCGCCGGCCAGGCCCCGGCAACGGTGCCCATGGCGGTGGCGGCCATGGCGCCGGCCATCGCCGCGCCGGCCAACCCGGTGCAGGCGCCGCCCAGCTTCCTGCGCGATGCCGAGCGCTCCGCGCGTTGGCGCCAGCCGGCGGTGCAACTGGGCTTGTGGGCCGCGGTGCTGCTGCTGGCCCTGGGCATGGGGCTGCAGATGGCCCTGCTCTGGCGCGACAACCTGGCCGCCCACCTGCCCGGCACCGCCCCGGCGCTGCAGGCGCTGTGCCGGCTGGCCGGCTGCAGCGTGCAGCCATTGCGGCGCATCCAGCTGCTGGCGGTGGAAAGCTCGGGCCTGAACCGGCTGGAGGGCTCGCCGCTGTACCGGCTGCAGCTGGTGCTGCGCAACCGGGCCGACACCGCGGTGATGATGCCCGCGCTCGACCTGGCCCTGACCGACCCGCAAGGCCAGCCGGTGGCACGCAAGGTGCTGCCGATGGCCGAACTCGGCGTGCCGCAGCCGGCCCTGCAGGCCGGGCAGGAACTGCCGATCCAGGTGCTGGTGTCCACCGGTGACCGCCGGGTGGCCGGCTACACGCTGGAACTCTTCTATCCCTGACCCAGCCGCCCCGCCCGGCGGCCCCCCACCATGTCCGTCCTGATCTGCGGCTCGCTCGCCTTCGACACCATCACCAACTTCCCCGGCCGCTTTGCCCAGCAGATCATGCCGGACAAGGTGCACATGCTGAACGTGAGCTTTCTGGTGCCGACGATGCGGCGCGAGTACGGTGGCTGCGCCGGCAACATCGCCTACAGCCTGCACCTGCTGGGCGGCCAGCCGCTGGTGATGGCCGCGCTGGGCAACGACGGTGGCGACTACCTGATGCGCCTGCAGGACTGGGGGCTGGACACCTCGCAGGTGCTGCGCGCCGGTGACACCTACACCGCCCAGTGCATGATCATCACCGACGAGGACAACAACCAGATCACCGCCTTCCACCCCGGCGCGATGCAGCTGGCGCACAACACCGAGGTGCCCACCGACCGCAGCGACATCCAGCTGGCCATCATCGCGCCCGACGGCCGCGACGCCATGCTGAGCCACGCCGCCCAGCTGGCCGCCGCGAAGATCCCGTTCGTCTTCGACCCCGGCCAGGGCCTGCCGATGTTCAACGGCGCCGAGTTGCGCCACTTCGTCGCCCAGGCCACCTGGGTGGCGGTGAACGACTACGAAGCCGCGATGCTGTGCGAGCGCATGGAGACCACGCTGGAAGCGCTGTCGCGGCAGCCACACCTGCAGGGCGTGATCGTGACCCTGGGCGCCGAAGGCTGCGACCTGTGGATCAACGGCCAGCGCACCCATGTGCCGGGTGTGAAGGCCGACGCGGTGGTCGACCCCACCGGCTGCGGCGACGCCTTCCGCGGCGCGCTGCTGCACGGGCTGAGCCTGGGCTGGCCGCTGGCGCGCTGCGTGGCGCTGGGCAACCGTGTCGGCGCCATCAAGATCGCCCAGCGCGGCGGGCAGAACCACACGATTCCGGCGGAACTGATCGCCGCCGCCTGAGCGGCAGCGCGGCCCTCAGGCCGCGCGGGATTTCCGCAGCAGGCCGTCGATCGCCAGCACGTAGCCGTCGATGCCGAAGCCGACCACGATGCCGGCCGCCGCCGGCGAGATGAAGCTGTGGTGGCGCACGGCCTCGCGCGCATGCACGTTGCTGATGTGCACCTCGATCACCGGCACGCCGCTGCCCTTGATGGCGTCGTGCAGCGCCAGGCTGGTGTGGGTGTAGGCACCGGCGTTGAACACGACACCGGCCAGCTCACCGGCGCGGTGCTGCACGCCGGCGGCGTGGATCCAGTCGATCAGCACGCCCTCGTGGTTGGTCTGCCGGCAATCGACCTCGGCACCGCGCTCGGCGGCGGCGGCGCGGCACAGCGCCTCCACGTCGGCCAGGGTGGTGTGGCCGTACACCGCCGGCTCGCGGGTACCCAGCAGGTTGAGGTTGGGGCCGTTGAGCACCAGGATCTTGGGCGTCGTGTTCATGATGGGGTGGCGGCCTTCAGGCGCATGCGGTTGGGCAATGGTACCGAGCGGCGCAGCACCTCCTCGCCCAGCCAGCGGGCCGACGCGCGGGCGCGCTGGGCCACCATCGGCAGCGGCATCTGCTGGTAGTCGTCGTTGAA
>JAGOBT010000221.1:2075-5917 GCA_017999135.1 Burkholderiaceae bacterium | reverse complement strand
GGCGGGGGCGGTGGGGCAGCAGCGGCGGGTGTCGGTGCCAGCGGCGACAGGCCGGAGTCCAGAAAGTCGGTGCCGGCCGGCCGGCGCCCGCGGGCCCGGGCGCCGAACATGGCTGCCAGCAACGCCTCGATATCGTCCGGTTGCACCGGTTTCGACAGGAAATTGTTCATGCCCGCGGCCAGCACGCGCTGGCGCGTGTCGGCAAAGGCATCGGCGGTCAGGGCCACGATGGGCACCTTGCACACCGGCCCCGGTGCGGCGCGCAGCGCACGGGTGGCCTGCAGGCCGTCCTGCACCGGCATGTGCACGTCCATGAACACCAGATCGGGCACCTGCGCGCTGGCCAGGGCCACGACTTCGGCGCCGTTGGTCGCCAGCCGCACCCGGTGGCCCATGCGGCGCAGCAGGATGGCCAGGAACTTGCGGTTGACCGGATGGTCGTCGGCCACCAGCAGGTCCAGCCCCTCGCCGGGGTGGGCGGCGTCGGCATGGGCCGCCGGCAGGTGGTCGGCAGTGGCCACCGGCGCCTCCGGCTGGTCGGGCTTGGTGCCGGGCAGGTCCAGGCTGAGGGTGAACACCGACCCCACGCCGGGCTGGCTGTCGACCGTGATGTCGCCGCCCATCATGCATGCCAGGCTGCGCGAGATCTCCAGCCCCAGGCCGGTGCCACCGTAGCGGCGCGAGGTGCTGTCGTCACCCTGGCTGAAGCGCTGGAACAGGCGCGCGCGCATGGCCTCGTTCATGCCGATGCCAGTGTCGCGCACCTCGAAGCGCAGCTCGTGCATCGGCTCGGCGCCCAGCGCGTCGGCCGGCGCCGGCCGGGTGCTCACCGTCAGGGCCACCTCGCCCGTGTCGGTGAATTTGACCGCGTTCGACATCAGGTTGAACAGGATCTGCTTGAGCCGCTTGCCATCGGCCATCACCCAGGGCGGCAGCTCGGGCGCCACCTGCACCCGCAGTGCCAGGCCCTTGGATTCAGCCGCCATCGCCATCAGGGCCTGCACGTCGCGCAGCAGGCGGTGCAGGTCCAGCGCATGCGGCACGATGTCGAGCCGGCCGCTTTCGAGCTTGCTGATGTCGAGGATGTCGTTCAGCAGGTCCAGCAGGTGGGTGGCCGATTCACGTGCCGTGCGCAGGTAGTCGGCCTGCTCGGCGTCGAGCCGGTCGCTGTCGAGCAGGGCCAGCATGCCCAGCATGCCGTTGAACGGCGTGCGCAGTTCGTGGCTCATGTTGGCCAGGAAGGCGCTCTTGGCCTGGCTGGCGGCCTCGGCCCCGGCGCGCGCCTCGCGCAGGTTGTCGGCCACCACCTGCAGCTCGCGCCGGCGCCGCCGCAGGCTGCGGAACTGGCGCACGGTCAGCAGCGCGAAGGTGAGCGTCATCACGCTCTGGAACAGCGTCAACCCGATGGAGATGCGGGCCTGGTCGCGCACCGCGTCGTTGCGGTCGCCCACGTTCTCGGCAATGCGCTGGTTGGCGCGCAGGGTCAGGTCGTGCAGCGGGTCGAACAGCGGCACCAGGTCGGCCAGCGCGGCGGCGCTGGCCTGCTGGGTCAGCGGCTGGGTCGCCGCTTCGGCCAGCAACGGGTCGTGCTTGCGCACAAACGCATTCAGCGCGGCCATCACCTGCACATGGTCCTGGCCGAAGTCGATCAGGTGGGCCACCCGCTGCGGTTCCACCAGCGGCAGCCGGCTGGCAAACAGCTCGAAGCGATGGCGCACCCGCTCGGTCAGCGCGGCGGGCGCCGGGTTGGCGGGCTCCAGCACGGCCTCGCGCAGCACGTCGCGCAGTTGCAGCAGCTCACTTTCGACCTGGAAGAAGCTCCAGACCAGGTTGTCGCCCTCGTAGCGCACCGTGCCGCTGAGCAGCTGCACCTGCCGCCACTGCACCCAGCCGATGGCCGCCAGCGCCAGCACCAGGGCCACGCCAGTGGCCATGAGCCAGCCGCCTGGCCGCTGCCAGGCACGTCGGTGCGGACGCGGGTCGGACATCCTGCGGGCGGCCAGTCCGGCGTCAGCGCACCTCGAGCGTGCGCAGCTGCCAGGCCGACCGGCTGTAGAAGCGCTCGCTGCGCAGGTCGGCGCTTTCGTCGTAGGGGTAGATGATGAACAGCGGGCCCTTCTCGCGCAGCGGCATCGGCTGGCCGTCGAGCCGGGTGGCCATCACCACCTTGTATTTCATGGCGTCGTCGACCGGGATCTCCACCTTGTAGTCGTTCAGCGCCACGGCGCGCAGCGCCGTGCCCTTGGCGCCGGCGGCGGCCAGCACGTCGCGCAGCAGCGGGCCGGTGAAGCGCCGGGGTTCCTTGAACCAGGGCGTGCTGGTGGTGAAGCTGTGCTGCGGCAGGGCCTCGAGCATGGCCATGTCGAAGTCGGCGCGCTTGTCTGCATTGGTCTGGCCCACCAGGCCCACCACCGACAGCACCACCTTGCCCTTGGGCGCGTCCAGCGCGCGGGCGCTGCCGGCCGCCAGCCAGGCGGCGGCGGCCAGGCCGCAGTGCAGGGCGTGCCGGCGTGTGGGCAGGTGGGGGCGGCCGGCGGCCGGCTGGGCTTGCGGGGCATGGAGGCGCATCGGCTGGTCAGGCATGGTCGGCTCCAGGTGATGGTGTGGCGAGCGGGCGGGTGCGGCATGGGCGCAGCGTGTCCTGCAGTGTCCGACAGGTGGGTGCCGGGGCAGCCGCCGAACAGCCGCCGGCCGGCCCGGCAGTTCCCGCGTGCAGCGTGCCGGCGGGCGAAGCCGGCCTCGGTGAAAATCGGGCATGCCCCACACCCTGCCCCCGCTGGACATCGCCCGCCAGGCCAGCCTGCGGGCGCTCAACACCTTCGGGCTGCCGGCGGTGGCGCACACCCTGGTCACCATCCAGGGGGATGCCGACGTGCGCCGCGTGCTCGACCACCCCGCGCTGGGCCGTGCACCCAAGCTGGTGCTGGGCGGTGGCAGCAACCTGGTGCTGACGCGCGACCCCGACGCGGTGGTGCTGCGCGTGGCCGTGCCCGGCCGCCGCCTGCTGGCCGAGCACGACGACGCCTGGATCGTGGAATTCGGCGCCGGCGAGACCTGGCACGACGCCGTGGCCTGGACGCTGGACCAGGGTCTGCCCGGGCTGGAGAACCTGGCGTTGATCCCCGGCACCGTGGGTGCGGCCCCGGTGCAGAACATCGGCGCCTACGGGCTGGAACTGGCCGACCGCTTCCACAGCCTGGACGCGGTCGACCTGGTCACCGGCCGCAGCGTGACGCTGGACGCCGCGCGCTGCCAGTTCGGCTACCGGCACAGCGTGTTCAAGCATCCGGCGGCCGAGGGCGGCCTGGCCGGCAAGAGCGTGATCACCCGCGTGCGGCTGCGCCTGCCCAGGCCCTGGCAGCCGGTGCTGGGTTATCTGGACATCGAGCGCCGCATGGCCGAGACCGGCCACCATGCGCCCGACGCGCGCACGCTGTTCGACTGGGTGTGCGCCATCCGCCGTGCCAAGCTGCCGGACTGGCGCACTCTGGGCAATGCGGGCAGCTTCTTCAAGAACCCGGTGGTCAGCGCCGAGCAGTGCCGCGACATCATCGGCCGCGACCCGCACATCGTGCACTACCCGCTGGCCGACGGCCGCTTCAAGCTGGCCGCCGGCTGGCTGATCGACGCCTGCGGCTGGAAGGGCAAGCGCGTGGGCAACGCCGGCGTCTACGAGCGCCAGGCCCTGGTGCTGGTGAACTGCGGCGGCGCCACCGGCGCCGAGGTGATGACGCTGGCCCGCGCCATCCAGGAAAGTGTGTACGGCCGCTTCGGCATCCGCCTGGAGCCGGAGCCGGTGGTGGTGTGATGGACCCGGCCACGCCCGCCACGTCCAGGCACGG
>JAGOBT010000221.1:0-1975 GCA_017999135.1 Burkholderiaceae bacterium | reverse complement strand
GCGTCGTCGGCCACCGAAAGCCGCTTCTGCCTGGACGATGCCTCGCCCAACCGGCTGGGCTTCGACGTGGAGCGGGTGCTGCGCACCCACTACCGCATCGACGACTTCCAGGAGAGCTACTTCGTCATCGACGGGCTGGACGCGCTGCTGAACCTGGCGCAGATCGACTTCGCGCCGCTGTACCAGCGCACCCAGGGCCAGCCGGTGCTGGCGCCAGGCGACGTGCTGGGCACCGACCGGGTGCTGCACCGCGGCAGCGGGCACTACCACGCGGCGCGGCCGCGGCGCTGATCAGTCGAACGACTGCTCCAGCTGGTCGACCAGCCGGCCCACATGGGTCACGGCATCGTGGATGGGCTGCGGGCTGGTCATGTGAATGCCGGCCATCTGCAGCAGGTCCAGTGGCGGCCGGGTGCCACCGGCTTTCAGCACATCCAGCCAGCGCTGCACGGCGGGCTGGCCTTCCTGCTGCACCTTCAGCGCCATGGCGGTGGACGCCACCAGGCCCACCGAGTAGGTGTACGGGTACAGGCCCATGTAGTAGTGCGGCTGGCGCATCCAGGTCATGCAAGCGCCGTCGTCGATGGTCACCGTGTCGCCCCAGAAGCGCTGCAGGATCGCGCCCTTGCGCTCGTTCAGCACCGCGGCGGTGATCGACCCGCCCGATTCGGCCAGTGCGTACACCTGCCGCTGCAGTTCGGCCTCCAGCAGGTGGGTGACGAAGTTGTGGTGGTAGGTGCCCAGCACCTGCAGGAGGACAGCCCGGCGCATGCGCGGGTCCTGCGTCTGCGCCAGGATGTGCTGCGCCAGCAGCATCTCGTTCATGATCGACGGCGCCTCGATGAAGGGCATGGCCGGGCGGGTGTTGACGAAGCGCTGGTGCCGCATCGCCAGGCCGAAGTGCCCGCCGTGGCCCAGCTCATGCGCCAGCGTGAACACGTTGCGCATGCTGTCCGACCAGGTGATCAGGATGTACGGGTGCACGCCGTACGGCGACGCGCAGAACGCGCCTGATGACTTGCCGATGTTGTCGGCCCGGTCGACCCAGCGCTGGGTCATGGTGCGGCGGGCGAAGTCGACGTAGTCGGTGCCCATCGGCGCCAGCGCGTCCAGGATCAGCTGGCAGCCTGCGTCGTAGCTGACGGGCGGGTTGAAGTCGGCGTCCAGCGGGGCCTTGATGTCGCAGTACAGCAGCTTGTCCAGGCCCAGCACCCGCTGGCGCAGCCGGGCCAGGCGCTGCATGTGCGGCGCCAGCTCGGCCTGGATGATGTCGAGGATGTTGTTGTAGACCGCCAGCGGGATCTTGTGCGGCTGCAGCAGGCAGGCCTCGGTGCTGGGGTAGCCGCGCAGGCGGGCCAGCACCACGTTCTTGGTCACCTCGGTGGCAAATGTGGCGCCCCAGGTCTGGTTGTAGGCCTTCAGCCCGGCGCTGAACGACGCCCAGGCGCCGCGGCGCACGCTGGGGTCGGCATCGGTCTCGAAGCTGGACTCGAAGCCGTTGAAGGAGTTGGCGTGCACCGTGCCAGCGGCGTCGGTGAATGGCGCAAACTGCAGGTCGCTCGACTTCGACCGGTTGTAGACCATCGCCGGCGCGGCCAGCACCGCGCCCAGCGCGGCCAGCACCCGCTCGGTCTCGGCGCCCAGGCGGTGCGGGCGCAGTGCCAGCAGATCGTCCAGCAGTTGCTGGAAGTCGGCCAGGCCCGGCTCGGCGGCCATGTACTGCTGCAGCAGCCCGTCGGGCAGGGCCAGGATCTCGGATTCGACGAAGGCCATGCCGGCCCCGGCGCGGGCGTACAGCGCCTGCACCCTGGCCATGGCGGCCTGGTGCCGGGGGTCGGTGCCGTCCTGGGCGTTGCGCAGGTGCGCGTACAGGCCCACCCGCATCAGCTGCAGTTCCAGCTGCTCCTGGGCGTTCAGGCAGGCCAGCAGCGTGGCGGCGCCGGTGCCCAGCCGCCCCTGCCAGGCGCCCAGCGCC
>JAGOBT010000220.1 GCA_017999135.1 Burkholderiaceae bacterium | reverse complement strand
CCGCAATCCGGCCAACTTCGTCGCCCTGTCACCGGTGAGCTTCGTCGAGCGCAGCGCCGAGGTCTTTGGCGACTTGACGGCGGTGGTGCATGGTGCGCGCCGCTACACCTGGGCCCAGGTGCGCGACCGTTCAGGCCGCCTGGCCGCTGCGCTGCGTGCGCTGGGCGTGGGCCGCGGCAGCACCGTCAGCGTGATGCTGCCCAACACGCCCGAGATGGTGGAGGCGCACTACGCCGTGCCGGCGCTCAATGCCGTGCTCAACACGCTGAACACCCGGCTCGACGCGCCGCTGCTGGCCTGGCAGATGCACCACTGCGAGGCCAGCGTGCTCATCACCGACCGCGAGTTCGCCACCACCATGGGCCCGGCGCTGGAGGCGCTGCGCACGGTGCACGGCCGCGATGTGGTGGTGATCGATGTCGACGACAGCGAGTACACCGGCGCCGGCGCACGCCTGGGCACGCTGGAGTACGAAGCCCTGCTGGCCGCGCATGACCCGCTGCCCGTGCTGGAAGGCCCGGCCGACGAATGGGATGCGATCGCGGTCAGTTACACCAGCGGCACCACGGGCGATCCCAAGGGTGTGGTCACGCACCACCGCGGCGCCTACCTGAACGCGGTGTGCAACGCCGCCACCTGGACCATGCCGCAGTTCCCCGTCTACCTGTGGACGCTGCCGATGTTCCACTGCAATGGCTGGTGCTTCCCCTGGACGGTGGCGATGCAGGGCGGCACCCATGTCTGCCTGCGCCGGGTCGATGCCGCGGCCATCCTGGAGGCGATGCGCAACCACGGCGTGGACCACTACTGCGCCGCGCCCATCGTGCACAGCCTGATCTACAACGCGCCGGAGGCGCTGCGTGCCGGCATCACCCAGCAGGTGCGGGGCATGGTGGCCGGCGCGGCGCCACCGGCGGCCATGATCGAGGGCATGGCGAAGATCGGTTTCGACATCACCCATGTCTACGGGCTGACCGAGGTCTACGGCCCGGCCTCGGTGGCGGTGAAACGGCCCGCCTGGGCCGACCAGACGCTGAGCGAACAGACCCGCCTGAACGGCCGCCAGGGCGTGCGCTATGTGCTGCAGGAAGGCCTGACGGTGCGCCACCCCGAGACGCTGACCGAGGTGCCGGCCGATGGCCAGACCATGGGCGAGATCATGTTCCGCGGCAACATCGTGATGAAGGGCTACCTGAAGAACCCGACCGCCACGGCCAAGGCCTTTGAGGGCGGCTGGTTCCACACGGGTGATCTGGCGGTGCTGGAGAGCGACCGCTACGCCAAGATCAAGGACCGCAGCAAGGACGTGATCATCAGCGGCGGCGAGAACATCAGCAGCATCGAAGTGGAAGACGCGCTGTACCGCCACCCGGCGGTGGTGGCCTGCGCGGTGGTGGCCCGGCCCGACCCGAAATGGGGCGAGACACCGGTGGCCTATGTCGAGCTGAAGCCCGGCGCACAGGTCACGGCAGCCGAGATCGTGGCGCACTGCAAGGGCCTGCTGGCCGGCTACAAGGTGCCGCGCGAGATCCGCTTTGAAGACATCCCCAAGACCAGCACCGGCAAGATCCAGAAGTTCCAGTTGCGTGAGCGGGCGAAGTCGACGTCCGCCATCGAGTGAACGATTGCGAAAGGGCCACCCACCATGCTGACCACCGACGACCCGCTGCTGCTGCGCACCCAGGACGCACGTGGCGTGATCACCCTCGCGCTGAACCGGCCGCAGGCCTTCAATGCGCTGAGCGAGGCCATGCTGACGGCGTTGCAGGCCGAGCTGGATGCCATCGCCCAGGACGGCGGTGCCCGCCTGCTCATCCTCAAGGCGGCCGGCAAGGCCTTCTGCGCCGGCCATGACCTGAAGGAGATGCGCGCCGAGCCCAGCCAGGCTTACTACGAGACGCTGTTCGCCCAGTGTGGCCGCATGATGATGGCCATCCAGCGCCTGCCGGTGCCGGTGATCGCCCAGGTGCAGGGCATCGCCACGGCAGCCGGCTGCCAGCTGGTGGCGATGTGCGATCTGGCGGTGGCGGCATCGGACGCGCGCTTCGCCGTCAGCGGTGTCAACCTGGGCCTGTTCTGCGCCACGCCCAGCGTGGCACTGTCACGCAACCTGGGCCGCAAGCAAGCCTTCGAGATGCTGGTGACTGGCGCCTTCATCAGCGCCGACGAGGCCAAGGCCAGGGGCCTGGTCAACCGCGTGGTGCCACCCGACCAGGTGGACGCCGAGGTCGAGGCGCTGGTGGCAGCCATCGTGGCCAAGCCGCGGCTACCGATTGCCATGGGCAAGGCGCTGTTCTACCGGCAATTGGAAGTGGGCATCGAGGCGGCCTATGCCGACGCTGGCGAGACCATGGCCTGCAACATGATGGACCACAGCGCGCTGGAAGGCGTGCAGGCCTTCATCGACAAGCGCAAGCCGGACTGGAACCTGCGCTGATCAGCCCTTGGCGGTGGTGTTGTGCCGCATCAGGCGGCCCTTTTGCGCTGCGCGCGACCTGGCCGTCAGGGCTGGCGCCCTGGCGCTACGCGCCTGATGAGACGTTGTGTCTCATCAGGCGGCCACGTTCGCGCTCCCACTCGCGGTCTTTGGTGGCATTGCGCTTGTCGTGCTCGGCCTTGCCCTTGGCCAGCGCGATCTCGGCCTTCACCCGGCCGCCCTTGTAGTGCAGGTTCATCGGCACCAGGGTGAAGCCGCGCTGTTCCACCTTGCCCACCAGGCGGCGGATCTCGGCCTTGTGCATCAGCAGCTTCTTGGTGCGGTCGGCCTCGGGGCTGACATGGGTGCTGGCAGAGCGCAGCGCGTTGATGCGGCAGCCGATCAGGAACAGCTCGCCGTCCTTGATCACCACATAGCCGTCGGTCAGCTGCACCTGGCCGGCGCGGATGGCCTTGATTTCCCAGCCGGCCAGCACCATGCCAGCCTCGTGCCGCTCTTCGACGTGGTAGTCGTAGCGGGCGCGGCGGTTCTCGGCGATCGGCCCCGAAGGCTTGGCCGCCTTGGCGGCTTCCTTGCGTGAAATGGTGAGCGTGGACATGAGGATGGGGCACACCCCCTACGCGCTTCGCGCGCCCCCTCAAGGGGGCAACGCCAGTGGCCCGGCAAAGCCGGTTCCACGGCGTTCGCTTGGCTTGACCGGCTTTGTCCGGTGCGTGGGGCCGTCGCCTAGAATTCGTGCATTGTATGAAGCACGTGAAAAAGTCCGTGCTGCTGTGGTACTCGGCGCCCGAAATGTATGCGCTGGTCACCGCAGTGGCTGCCTACCCCGGCTTCCTGCCCTGGTGCGAGAAGGCCGAGGTGCTGCAGGAAGACGCCACCGGCATGACCGCCCGGCTGCACCTGCAGTTTGCCGGTCTGCACCATGCCTTCACCACCCGCAACACGCATGAAGCCGACCAGTCGGTGGTGATGGCCCTGGTCGACGGGCCGTTCTCCGACCTGGACGGCACCTGGCGCTTCGTGCCGATCGGCGATGCATCGCAATCGGCCTGCCGGGTCGAATTCGACCTGCGCTATGCCTTCGCCAACCGCGCCTTCGAGGCCGTGCTGAGCCCGGTGTTCGATCGCGTGGCCAACACCTTCGTCGACAGCTTCGTGCAGCGCGCCCGCCAGGTGTATGGCGAGCGTTGATGCCGCGGCCGGCCTGATGGCCGTCGAGGTGGCGTGGTCGGCATCGCCGCAGCACACGGGCCAGGCCACCGTGCAACTGCAGCACGGCAGCACCGCGCTGGATGCACTGCGCGCCAGCGGCGTGGCCGACGAACTGGGTGCCGACCTGCTGGACACGTTGACCCTGGCCTTGTGGGGCCGCGTGATCACGCCGGCCACGGTGCTGCAACCGCACGACAGGCTGGAACTGCTGCGCCCGCTGTTGGTGGACCCGAAGGAGGCCCGGCGCCTGCGCTATCGGCGTGACGGCATCCGCCCGCGCCGCAAGCCGCCGCGTCGCTGACGCAGCGCCGGCCCGTCAGCGGCAGTCGCTGGCCATCACGCTGCGCGCCTCGGCCGCCTCGCGGGCGCGCACTGCATCGTCGATCACCACCCGCTCGCCCTGGGGGGTCACCCGCACCAGGCGGGTGCCGGCATCCAGCGTGGCCAGGTGGGCGCGGGCGCGCTGGCAGTTCTCGGCCCGCTGTGCCGCCACGCGCTGGGCGTCGGCCTCGGCCTTGGCCTTGGCGTCCTGTTCGGCGCGCGCGCGGCGCTGGGCCAGTTCGGGGTCGACCGGGGCGCTGGCAGCCGCCAGACGCGGGGCGGACGCAGCGGAAGCGGGCGCGGGTGCGGTGACGGCGGGGCGCGTGGCGCTCGGGCGCCGGATCACGTTCTTGTCGGCCACATCACGCGGGGGGGGCTGGTCGCTGGCGTGCATCTGGCCCTTGCTGTCCTTCCACACGTACTGCGCCTGGGCTGGCGCCAGCACCAGCCACAGGGCGACGGCGATCCATGGCATCCGCGTCAGCAGGCAGGGGCGGGCAGTCGGCATGGTGGCGGTGTGGGGTGCAGGACTGGCCGCAGTGTAGCCAGCCAGTGGCCGGCACGACAGTCAGAACAATGGGCCTGGACAGCCTCTCCGTATAATCGATTTTTGCGACTGGAGCTTTCCCATGCGCCTTCTAGGCAAAGCGCTCACCTTCGACGATGTGTTGTTGGTGCCCGCCTTCTCCCAGGTGTTGCCACGTGACACCTCGCTCGCGACCCAGCTGTCGCGCAACATCCGCCTGAACCTGCCGCTGGTGTCCGCCGCGATGGACACCGTGACCGAGGCGCGCCTGGCCATCGCGCTGGCGCAGGAGGGCGGCATCGGCATCGTGCACAAGAACCTCACGCCCAAGCAGCAGGCGGCCGAGGTGGCACGCGTCAAGCGCTATGAATCGGGCGTGCTGCGCGACCCGATCACCGTGTCGCCCGGCGTGCCGGTGCGCGATGTCATCGCGCTCAGCCGCCAGCATGGCATCTCGGGCTTTCCGGTGATCGAGGACGGACGCGTGGTCGGCATCATCACCGGCCGGGACCTGCGCTTCGAGACCCGGCTGGACGCACCGGTGCGCGAGATCATGACGCCGCGCGACAAGCTCATCGTCGTGAAGGAAGGCGCCACCATCTCCGAGGGCAAGGCGCTGATGCACCAGCACAAGCTGGAGCGGGTGCTGGTGGTCAACGACGCCTTCGAGCTGCGCGGCCTGATGACGGTCAAGGACATCACCAAGCAGACCAACTTCCCCGATGCTGCGCGGGATGCACAAGGCAAGCTTCGCGTGGGCGCGGCGGTGGGCGTGGGCGACGGCACCGAAGAGCGGGTTGATTTGCTGGTGAAGGCCGGCGTCGACGTGCTGGTGGTCGACACTGCCCATGGCCACTCGGCCGGCGTGATCGACCGGGTGCGCTGGGTCAAGAAGCACTACCCGCAGGTCGACGTGATCGGCGGCAACATCGCCACCGGCGCCGCCGCGCTGGCCCTGGTGGAAGCCGGCGCCGATGCAGTGAAGGTCGGCATCGGCCCGGGGTCGATCTGCACCACCCGCATCGTCACCGGCGTGGGCGTGCCGCAGATCTATGCCATCGACGAAGTGGCCAAGGCGCTGAAGGGCAGCGGCGTGCCGCTGATCGCCGACGGCGGCGTGCGCTTCTCGGGCGACCTGGCCAAGGCGATTGCCGCTGGCGCCAACAGCGTGATGATGGGCGGCGCCTTCGCCGGCACCGAAGAGGCGCCCGGCGAGACCATCCTGTACCAGGGCCGCACCTACAAGAGCTACCGTGGCATGGGCTCGATCGGCGCCATGCAGCAGGGGTCGGCCGACCGCTACTTCCAGGACAGCGGCAGCGCCACCGGCAATGCCAGCGCCAAGCTGGTGCCCGAGGGCATCGAAGGCCAGGTGCCCTACAAGGGCTCGGTGGTGCAGGTGATCTTCCAGATGGCCGGTGGCCTGC
>JAGOBT010000219.1 GCA_017999135.1 Burkholderiaceae bacterium | reverse complement strand
CGCCCGGCCGCGGGCTGCAACAGCCAGCCGCTGGGCGCGATGCGCTACATCGCCGCCGCCAGCCCGGGCTTCATGGCGCGCCACTTTGCCGGCGGCGTGGGTGCGGGCAGCCTGGCCCTGGCACCCAGCCTGGTGTTCAACACCAAGGATGCGCTGCAGGACCGCTGGGTGCGGCGGCTGTGCCACCGCCATGTGGAACTGCCGCGCCACACGCTGCCGTCGCCGCAGGCCTTCGTCACCGCCGCCGAGGCCGGCATGGGCTGGGGCCTGCACCCGCAGGCGCTGATCGCGCCGCAGCTGGCCGATGGGCGCCTGGTCGAACTGGTACCGGGCAGTGCGCTCGACGTGCCGCTGCACTGGCAGCATGCCCGCGCCGCCACCGCACTGGTCGACGCGCTGGGCCGCGGTGTGCTGGCGGCCGCCCGCGCCAGCCTGTTGCAGCCCTGACCGCGGCGTGGCGCCACCCGCCCCTATGATCGCAACACCATGACCGACGCCATCACCCCCTGGCTGCAACTGGACGGCATCTCGGTGGCCTATGGTCGCAAGGCCGTGGTCGAGAACTTCTCGCTGACCCTGCCGCGCGGCATGGTGGGCTGCCTGCTGGGCCCGTCGGGCTGCGGCAAGACCACGGTGCTGCGTGCCATCGCCGGCTTCGAGCCGCTGCTGGCCGGCGAGATCCGGCTCGATGGCGCGCTGGTGGGCAGCGCGCGCCAGCAGGTACCGCCCGAGCAGCGGCGCATCGGCATGGTGTTCCAGGACCACGCGCTGTTTCCGCACCTCACCGTGGCGGCCAACGTGGCCTTCGGCCTGCGCGGTGTGGCCGGCGCCGACCAGCGCGTGCAGCAGATGCTGGAGACGGTGGGCCTGGGCGGCAGCGGCGCACGCTATCCGCATGAGTTGTCGGGCGGCCAGCAGCAGCGGGTGGCGCTGGCCCGGGCGCTGGCGCCGTCACCGCGGCTGCTGCTGCTCGACGAGCCCTTCTCCAACCTCGACATCGAGCTGCGTGAGCGCCTGGGTGGCGAACTGCGCGCCCTGCTGAAGGCTGCCGGCACCACCGCGCTGCTGGTCACGCACGACCAGCACGAGGCCTTCGCCATCGCCGACGAGATCGGCATCATGGCCGGCGGGCGCATCCAGCAGTGGGCCACGGCCTACGATCTGTACCACCAGCCGGCCAACCGCTTCGTGGCCGATTTCGTCGGCCAGGGCGCGTTCCTGCCCGGCACGGTGCAGCGCGGCCAGCACATCCACATGGAATTGGGCACGCTCGACAGCCCCGAGCCCATCCGCTGCACCGAGCATGGTGACCTGTGCGACGCCGGCTGCAGCGTGGACGTGCTGCTGCGCCCCGACGACGTGGTGCACGACGACGCCAGTCCGGTCACCGCCGAGGTGCTGGCCAAGGCTTTCCGCGGCGCCGAGTTCCTGTACACATTGCGGCTGGACAGCGGGCAGACGGTGCTGTCGCTGGTGCCCAGCCACCACAACCATGCCATCGGCGAGCGCATCGGCATCCGCCTGCAGGTGGACCACGTGGTGGCCTACAAGCGCGAAGGCGAGCCGGTATTGGATTGCGGCTGAGTCTGGCGGGCCGTGGGGTGCGTAGCGCAGCCGCCTCCTCGGCTACAAGCGCCCACCCAGGCTCTTCAGCACCTCGGCCACTTCGGCCTGCCGCGGATAGCGGTCACCCAGCGCGGCCAGCCGGTCCAGTTCGGCCTTGGCCAGCTTTTTCTCGTTGACCTGGGCATACAGCCGGGCCAGGCGCAGGCGCAGGTTCGGGTCGTCAGGCTGCAGCGCCAGCGCCTGCTTCTGCATGCCGACCGCCTCGGGCAGCTGCCCTACTTCGGCCAGCGCCTGGGCCAGCGTGTCCCGCAGTGCCGCCTGGTCGGGCGCCACCTGCACCGCGCGCCGCGCCAACGCCAGCGCGCCCGGCTGCTTCTGCTGCAGCAGCAGCCAGGCCACGTTGTTCAACGACAGCGCATGCGCCGGGTTGATGCCCAGCACCTGGCGGTAGCGCGCCTCGGCGGCGGGCCAGTCCTGGCGGCGCAGGGCCTCGTCGCCCAGGTGGAAGAGGAACAGCATGTCGCGTGGATGGGCCTGCAGCCAGGCGCTGGCCATGGCCTGGGCGTCGGCCGCCCGGCCGGCCCGCTGCAGTGCCTGGTGCAGCCGCACCGCCGATTGCAGCGGATCGGCCTTGGCGCTGGCCTGGCGCAGGGCTGCCACTGCCGGGTCCCACTGCTGGCGGGCGATGTGCACCTCGCCTTCCAGCAACCAGCCGTCGGCCAGCGCAGGCTGGCGCTTCTGCAGCTGGCGCGCCAGCGCCAGCGCCTGCTCGGGCTGCTGCTGGCGCATGGCCACCACCACCCCCTGGCGCTGTGCGGCCAGGTGGTCGGGGTCGATCTCCAGCACCCGCTGCAGGCTGCGGCGGGCGCCGGTCAGGTCGCCGGCGGCCAGTTGCGCGTCGGCCAGGCCCAGGTGCGCCGCGGGTGACCGGCCCTGCAGCCCGACCAGCCGGTTGAAGCTGGTCAACGCCTGCTGGCTGTCGCCCGCCGCCAGTTGCCCCCGGCCCAGCAGGCCGAGCAAGCCGGGGTCGTCGGGCAGCTTGGCCAGGCCGGCCTGGGCCGCGGCCACCGCGGCCTTGGCATTGGCCGTGGCCAGGTGGTGGCTGACCAGCGCCATGCGCAGCGTGGCGTCGTCGGGGCTGGCCTGGATGCCGGCCTCCAGCCGGGCGGCCACGGCATCACGGCCGGCGCCGCTGCGCTGGTCCAGTTCGGCCAGCGCCAGGTGGGCCGCGGCCAGCCGCGGCTGGGCCTGCAGCAGGGCCTGGAAGCGCGCCCGCGCGGCATCGGACTGGCCGTCGGCCAGGTCCAGCGCGGCCAGCGCCGAGACGGCCGGCAGATACGCCGGCGCCTTGGCCAGCGCCTGCGTGAAGGCTGCCCGGGCACCCGGCAGATCCCGCTGCAGCACCAGCACCTGGCCGCGCAGGTGGGCCGGCAGCGGCTGGTCGGGCAGCTTCTTGTCCAGCGCGGCGATGGCCTGCAGTGCCGGCCCGTAGGCGCGCCGCTGCATCTGCACCGCGATCAGCGCCATGTCGGCACTGGTGCCCTGGGCATCGTCGGCCGCCACGCGTTGCAGCTCGGCCAGCGCCGTGTCGCCCTGGCCGCGCTGCAGGTTCGACAGCGCCACGGCGGTGCGGATGCGTGGATCGTCGGGCCGGATGCGCGCGGCGCGCTGGAACAACGCCGCGGCGGCATCGGCCTCGCCGGCCATCAGCCGGGCCTGGGCCGCCAGCGACAGCGCCTCGGCATCGGCCGTCTGCGCGCCGGTCAGCGGCTCCAGCACGGTCAGCGCCCGGGCGGGCTGGCCCAGCGCCAGCTGGGCGCGGGCCGCCAGGCGGCGGGCGGGTGCGCTGGCCGGCGCCAGCTGCACCGCGCGCGACAGCAGCACCTCGGCCTGCGCCGGTGCGCCCAGCCGCAGTTCCACCTGGCCGGCCAGTTGCAGCAGCAGCAGGTTGTCGGGCGCACCACGGCGCAGCAGCTGGAACACCTCGCGCGCCCGCGCCAGGTCGCCCTGGCGCATCACCAGCTGGCCTTCGTAGAGCAGCGTCTGCGGGTGCTTGGGCAGTTGCTGCCGCATCAGGCCGTGCTGGGTGCGCGCCGCGGCGTCGTCGCCCTGGGCCAGCAACAGGCCGATCAGCGCCGCATGGGCCCCGGCGTGCGCGGGCTGCACCGCCAGCGCCTGGCGGTAGGCCTGGGCCAGCTGTTCGGGCGGGGCAGCGGCCGGCCCGGTCTGGCGCGCCAGCAGGTCGCCCTGCATCACCCAGGCGTCGGCGTTCTGCGGCTGATCGGCCAGCACTGCCTTCACGGCCGCCAGCGCGGCGGGCAGATCGCCCGACACTGCGTCCACCCGGGCCCCCAGCAAGCGCGCCGGCGCGTGGCCGGGCACGGCGCGCAGTGCCTGGGCCAGGCTGTCGCGGGCGGCATCCAGCTGGCCCTGCGCGGCCTCGGCCTCGGCCACGGTGGTCTTGAGCTGCGCCATGGCCAGCGGATCGGCCAGCATGGTGCGGCCGAACTGCGAGACCAGCAGCGCCGCCTTGTTGCCGGCCAGCAGCGCCCGCGCCAGCAGCGGCAGCACCGCCGCCTCGGGCTGCTGCAGTTCCAGCGCACGGCGCAGCTCGATCTCGGCCGCGGCAGGCTGGCCGCGCTCCAGCAGCAGCTGGCCCAGCAGCAGGCGGGCCGGCCCCAGGTCGGGCTGCTGCTGCAGCAGGGCCTTGACCGACACCAGCGCGGCATCCCGCTCCTGGCGCTCGATCTGGGTGCGCACCTGGGCCAGCCGGTCGTCGACACCACGGCCGCAGCCGACCAGGCCGGCGGCCAGTGCCAGCACCGTGGCCGCCACAGCGCCGGCGCGCAGCACGTGGGCGGGTGCTGCGCGGCCGGTCATGGCGGGTCGGCGGGGTGGGTCAGTGCAGCCGCACCAGGCCACCGGCGGCGCGCATCGCGCCTTCGCCGATGGCCGCGCCAAAGCGCTTGGCCAGCTTCTCGGCCACGTTGTCGCGCGGGGTGTAGTCGATCACCTCCTCGGCCTGGATCACCTCGCGCGCCACGAAGTCGAGGTTGCCCAGCTTGTCGGCCAGGCCCAGGGCCACGGCTTCCTCGCCGTTCCAGAACAGGCCCGAGAAGGTGTCGGGGCTTTCCTTGAGCCGGTCGCCGCGGCCCTCGCGCACCACGCGGATGAACTGTTGGTGCACCTGGTCGATCATGGCCTGGGCATAGGCGCGCTGCTTCGGGTCTTGCGCGGTGAAGGGATCGAGCATGCCCTTGTTGCTGCCGGCGGTGATCAGCCGGCGCTCGACGCCCAGCTTGTCCATCAGGCCGGTGAAGCCGAAGCCGTCCATCAGCACGCCGATCGACCCCACGATGCTGGCCTTGTCGACATAGATCTCGTCGGCGGCCACGGCCACGTAGTAGGCGCCGCTGGCGCACACCTCTTCGACCACGGCGTACACCTTCTTCTTGTGCAGCGCCTTCAGGCGGCGGATCTCGTCGTTGATGATGCCCGACTGCACCGGGCTGCCGCCGGGGCTGTTGATGCGCAGCACCACGGCGCGGGCGCCCACGTCCTCGAAGGCACTGCGCAGGCCTGAGAGCATCAGCTCGGCGCTGGCCTCGGTGTCGGTGGCGATCTCGCCACGCAGTTCCACCAGCGCGGTGTGCGGCCCGCTGGGGGCGGTGTGGCGGTTGCGGTCGGACATCAGCCCCCACAGCACAGCCAGCACCACGCCCAGCCAGGCCAGGCGGAAGAAGATGCGCCAGCGGCGCTCGGTGCGGCGCTCCTGCAGCAGGTCGCGCGCCAGGATCTCGATCGACGATTCCAGCCCGGGGCGGGCCGGCTGGGCCGGCGCAGGCCGCGGCGCCGCCGCAGCGCCCGGGCCCTCGGTGGCAGCAGTCGGGGTGTCGTCGGGCGGGGTCATGGCGGGCTCACGGAGGGGGAAGGAAGGGGTGCCGCCGGCGGAGCCGGCCGCACATCGCGGGAAGGATACCAACAGGCCTGTCCGTCCCGCTCGGCCACGTCGATGGCGATCAGCTTGCTGCGGCCGCAGGGGCCGCCCACGCAGCGGCCGTGGGCCGGTTCGTAGCTGGCACCGTGCACGCTGCAGATGATGAAGCGCTTGTCGCTGTCGAGAAACGCACCCGGCTGCCAGTCCATTTCCACCGGCACATGGGCGCAGCGGTTGATGTAGCCGCGCAGCACGCCGTCATGCCGCAGCACGAAGGCGCGCGCCGGTTGGCCCCACAGCAGCACGTCGAACACCAGCGCCTTGCCACGCTCGGCCAGGCTGGCCGACGGGCCCAGCGGCTGCGGCGGCAGGGGCGGCTCAGCCATGGGCCAGCAGCCAGTCGGCCAGGTCGGCGGTGCTGTGG
>JAGOBT010000218.1 GCA_017999135.1 Burkholderiaceae bacterium | reverse complement strand
GCCCGCACGGCATGGCCGTCGAGCTTGCCCTTCAGCTCGGGGTAGATCAGCGCGATGGCGGTGGCGCTGCCCGTGGTGGTGGGCGCCAGGCTGGTCATCGCGCTGCGGGCGCGGCGCAGGTCCTTGTGCGGCGCATCGACCACCCGGTTGGTGTTGGTCGGGTTGTGGATGGTGGTGATCTGGCCGTGGCGGATGCCGATGGCCTCGTGCACCACCTTCACCACCGGCGCCAGGCAGTTGGTGGTGCAGCTGGCCGCGGTGACGATGCGGTGCCGGGCCGGCTGGTACAGGTGGTGGTTCACGCCCACCACGATGTTCAGCACGCCGCCCACCTTCACCGGCGCGGCCACGATCACCCGCCTGGCGCCACGGTCCAGGTGGCCCTGCAGCGTCTCGGGGGTCAGGAACTTGCCGGTGCATTCGAGCACCAGGTCCACGCCCAGGTCGCCCCAGGGGATGGCCGCCGCCGTGGCATGGCTGCTGAAGCCCAGCCGGCGGCCGTCGATGTGGATGGCGTCGTCGCTGTCGCTGCGGAAATCCGCCCGCCAGCGGCCCTGCACGCTGTCGAACTGCAGCAGGTGGGCGGTGGCGGCTGCGCCGCCCTGCAGCTCGTTGCAGTGCACCACGTCCAGCCGGTGGCCGGCGCGCGGGTCGTCGTGCGGGCGCTCGGCCGCGCCCAGGGCGGCGCGCAGTGCCAGCCGCCCGATGCGGCCCATGCCGTTGATGCCGACTCTCATGCTGCGTGCTCCATCACTTGATGATTCCAGAAGCCTGGAAATTTACGACGGACCTGTGACGGCTGGATGACACCCGCCCGGCGCTGCAGGCCCGGCGGGTGCGCGGGTGCCGTTCAGACCGCGATGGTGTCGATCTCGGCCATGGCGTGGGCCAGCCACATCTTCAGGCGCTGGCGCTCCATCAGGCCCAGGCCGGGGCCGCCCTTGTCGGTCACGTTCTTGGCCGCCCAGAAGCTGGCGTTGGCGGCGTCGATCTTCTGCACCACCGGGTCATGCAGGTGCTTCAGGGTGATGATCTGCGCGCCGAAGGCCACGGCGCGGGCCTGTTCGCCGCTTTTTTCCAGCTGGCTGAAGTCGTCGCCGCGGATCTGGTTCTTCACCAGCACATAGCGCAGCCGGGCGCCGAACTGGTCGAGCAGCCGGGCCAGCAGGTCGACCGAGTCACGCCCCGAGTCCATCACATGCCAGTAGTGGATGGCCATGCCGTTGAGCTCGGCCAGGTCGAGCACGCCGGATTCGTCCATCCATTTCACCAGCGGTGCATGGGTCTGGGCGGCCAGGTCGACCAGCACGCGGCGGCCGGGTTCCTCGGCGGCGCTCTCGACGATGGCGTCCAGCGCCTCGTAGCGGTCGGCCAGCACCGGCGAGGCATAGCCGGTGTAGTAGCGCAGCAGCGCGCCGTGCGAGCGGTCGGTGTCGTAGCCGACGAAGGGCATGGCGTGGTCGATGAAGTACTGCGCCAGCAGGCGCGCCACCATCGACTTGCCGACGCCGCCTTTCTCGCCGCCGATCAGGTGGATCTTGGACTGCGTCAGGGTTTCGAGCTTGGGGGGCTGTGTCATGGGCGTCTCTCGGTCCGCCTGGCCGGGCCGGGCGGGTGCAGTGGAAGGGTGGGGGCAGCCAGCACAGGGCGTGCCATCCGGGGCGCCTGCGCATTGTGGCGCGGCGCCACCGCACAGCCACGGTGCCGATGTGGGCTAGCATCCGGCGGCTGTCGATCGGTCCGGGTCTGGCGCGTTGCCGGGCCGGCCGTGTCATCCACGTGATGCGGAGTCCGTGCACTGTGTCCCAGGCCACCCTGCTTGTCGTCGACGACGAGCCCCTCAACGTGTCGCTGCTGTCGCAGCTGCTGCGGCCTGAATTCCGCGTGCTGGGCGCCCTGTCGGGCCAGAGTGCGCTGGCGCTGATGGCCGCCGAGCGGCCCGACCTGGTGCTGCTGGACGTGATGATGCCGGTCATGGACGGCCTGACGGTGCTGGGACGCATGCAGGCCGACCCGGCACTGGCGGACATCCCGGTGATCTTCGTCACCGCCCTCGGCGCCGAATTCGACGAGGAGAAGGGCCTGGCGCTGGGCGCGGCCGACTACATCGTCAAGCCCATCAAGCCGGCGGTGCTGCTGGCGCGGGTGCGCGCCCATCTGGCGCTGCGGCAGGCCCGGCAGCGCCTGGCCGACCAGAACGCCTGGCTCGAACACGAACTGGCGCGCCGCATCCGTGACGGCCTGCTGGCGCAGGACCTGATGCTGTGCGCCATGGCCGAGCTGGCCGAGACGCGCGACGACGACACCGGCAACCACATCCAGCGCACCCGGCTTTATGTGGAGCTGCTGGCGCGCCAGCTGCAGCACGGGCCGTCTGCAGCGCACCGGCTGGACGAAGCGCAGCTGCAGCGCATCGTGAAGGCCGCGCCCATGCATGACCTGGGCAAGATCGGCATCCCCGACCGCATCCTGCTCAAGCCCGGCCGGCTGACGCCGGACGAATTCACCGTGATGAAGACCCACGCCCGCATCGGTGCCGACACCATCGCCAAGGCCATGGCCAAGGTGCGCGCGCTGCATGCCGACGACACGCCGGCGCCCGATGCCGACGAGATCGCCGAACCCCTGCGGGCGCTGGAGGTGGCCCGCACCATTGCGCTGAGCCACCACGAGCATTGGGACGGCAACGGCTACCCCGACGGGCTGGCGGGCGAGGCCATCCCGCTGCCGGCGCGGCTGATGGCCGTGGCCGACGTGTTCGACGCCTTGACCGGCCCGCGCCCCTACAAGACCTGCTGGCCGGTGGCCGAGGCGCTGGCCTACATCCATGCCCGCGCCGGGCAGCAGTTCGACCCGGTGGTGTGCCAGGCCCTCGGCGGCTGCGAAGCCGACTTCGCCGCGGTGGCCGACCGCCTGCGCCGCTGACCCCACCCCGCCATGGCCGACACAGCGCCTGCCCATCCGTTGCACCGGCGGCTGGACAGCATCGCCTCGCGGCCGGTGGTGCAGGTGGGCCCGGGCGCCCAGCTGGCCGACGTGGCGCGGCTGATGGCCGCGCGCCGGGTGTCGTGCGTGCCGGTGGTCGACGCCGACGGCCGGGCCCAGGGCATGGTCAGCGAGATCCGCCTGCTGGCCGTGCTGCGCGGCGACCTGCCCCGCGACACACCCGCGCTGGACGCCGCCGAGCCGCTGCTGACGGTGGATGGCAGCCTGCCCTGCGACCAGGCCTGGCAGCTGTGCCTGCAGCGCGGCGTGTCGCACCTGGGCGTGGTGGATGCGCAGCAGTGCCTGGTGGGCCTGGTCAGCGAGACCGACTTCCGCATGCTGATGCACCTGAGCGTGCTGGCCGGCCAGCACCTGGTGCCGTCGGTGATGCAGCCGGTGGCGCGGGTGGTGCCTGTGGAGCAGACGCTGCAGGACGCCGCACGTGCCATGGGCCTGGGCGCCGGGGCCAGCGTGGTGGTGGTGGATGCCGACGGCCGGCCGGTGGGCGTGCTCACGGCGCGCGACGCCGCCCGCTGCCTGGCCATGGATGCGGCGGCAGGCGGCCTGCCGCTGGCCCAGGTGATGAGCCAGCCGGTGCTGGGCATCAGCACCCGCGCCACGCTGAACGAGGCCGCCGACCGCCTGCTGGCGCTGAAGGTGCGCCACCTGGTGGTGCTGGACGACGCCGGCGCCCTGGTGGGCATGCTCAGCGGCCACGACCTGGCCCGTGCCATGGCCGTGGGCCTGATGGACGCCGCCATGGCCGAGGACCGGGTACGCCACCGCGCCATCCTCGATGCCTTGCCGGATCTGGTCTGGCTGAAGGACCCCGACGGCGTCTACCTGGCCTGCAACCCGCGCTTTGAGCAGCTCTACGCTGCGCCGGAGGCGCAGATCATCGGCAAGACCGACCGCGACTTCGTCGACGCTGACCTCGCTGCCTTCTTCCGTGCCAACGACCTGCGCGCCATGGCGCGCGATGCGCCCACCACCAACGAGGAACTGCTGCGCTTTGCCAGCGACGGCCACAGCGAGCTGACCCACACCATCAAGACGCCGGTGCGCGACGCCCAGGGCCGGCTGCTGGGCGTGCTGGGCATCGGCCGCGACATCACCGCCCTGCGCCAGGTCGAAACCGAGTACCGCCAGCTGTTTGCCAGCAACCCGGCGCCGATGGCGGTGTATGCCCGCCACACCCAGCGCGTGGTGGCGGTCAACGACGCGTTCTGCGCGCTGTATGGCTACACCCCCGCCGAGTGCCTGCAGCTGGAAGTGGCGGACCTGCTGGTGCCCGAGCAGAAGGCGCTGGCGCGGGCATCGATTCCGCAGATGCACGGCCTGCTGTCGGCCGAGTGGCAGCACCGGCGCCGCGACGGCACGCTGATGCGGGTGATGGTGCAATCACACGACCTGGTGCGCGACGGCGTGGACTGCCGGGTGGCGGTGATCACCGACATCACCCGCCAGCACCGCGCGCAGCTGCGCGACCAGAGCCGCCTGCGTCTGCTGGACAGCCTGGTGCACGGCAACCCGTTGGCCGACCTGCTGCGCCAGCTGGCGCTGGACCATGAGGCGGCCTTTCCGGGCAGCCTGTGCTCGGTGCTTCTGCTCGACGACAGCGGCACCTGCCTGGAGCATGGCGCGGCACCCAGCCTGCCCGACTTCTACAACCAGGCCATCCACGGCATGGCCATCGGGCCCGGCATGGGGGCCTGCGGCACCGCCTGCCACAGTGGCCAGCGTGTGGTGACCGAGGACATCGCCACCGATCCGCGCTGGGCCGATTTCCGCGCGCTGGCCAGCCAGGCCGGCCTGGCGGCCTGCTGGTCGACGCCGGTGCTGGGCCCCGGCGGGCGGCCGCTGGGCACCTTTGCGGTGTACCGCCGCCAGCCCGGCGTGCCCGGGGACGAAGAGCTGGACCACGCCAACTTCGCCGCCGGCCTGGCCGCCTTGGCCGTGGGCCAGCACCGCAGCGCACAGCGCCTGCGCGACAGCGAGCGCCGCCTGGCCGACACCCTGCAGGCCGTGCCCGACCCGATCTGGCTGAAGGACGCCCAGGGTGCGCTGCTGCTGGCCAATGCGGCCTACCAGCGGCTGGCAGTGGGCGGCGATGCAACGTCGGCCACACTGCCGCCCTTGGTGGCATCGGCCCACAACCTGGCCGCGCTGGCCGCCGACGATGCCGCAGTGGCCAGCAGTGGCAGGCCGGCCACCGCCGAGCGCTGGCTGTCGGTGCCGCCGGACCACCACCGCGCCCTGTTCGAGGTGGTCACCACGCCGATGCGCGACGCCCAGGGCCAGCCGGCGGGCGTGCTGGGCATCGCCCGCGACATCACGCTGATCAAGCAGGGTGCCCAGGCGCTGGCCGACCAGTCGCGGCTGGTGGACACCATGTTCAGCCAGACCACCGACGCCATCCTGCTGCTCGACCCCGAGACCCAGCTGTTCGTCACCTTCAACGACGCCGCCTGCAACGGCCTGGGCTACAGCCGCGATGAATTCGCCCGGCTGCGGCCGATCGATCTGCAGGCCGTGCAGACCGCCGACGACGTGCGCAAGAACATGGGCCGGGCGATGGCCGGCGAACGGCTGACCTTCGACAACACCCACCGGCGGCGCGACGGCAGCCCGCAGCATGTGCAGATCACCCTGCGTCGGGTCGATTTCGCCGGCCGGCCGCTGCTGTCGGTGGTGTGGCAGGACGTGACCCAGAGCCGCCTGCATGCCGACCACATCCGCCGGCTGAACCAGGCCTACGCGGTGCTCAGCGGTGTCAACGAGGCCATCGTGCGCCTGCAGGACGTGGCGGCGCTGCAGGCCGAGGTGTGCCGCATTGCGGTGGACGTGGGCGGTTTCGGGCAGGCCTGGATCGGCCGCGCCCAGGCTGGCGCCGACACCCTGCTGGTCGAGGCCCGCACCGGCCCGGCCGACAGCACGCCGCTGGCCTGGGACCGGCCCGCGCGCCAGGCCCTGCAGGACGAC
>JAGOBT010000217.1 GCA_017999135.1 Burkholderiaceae bacterium | reverse complement strand
CCCTGTGGTTGTGCCTGCACCTGCCGCGCCTGCCGCTGGACGCCCTGGGGCCCTGGCCTGAGCCGCTGGCCGCCTGCCCCGCGCTGGTCTGGGCGGCCGACGCCCGCGGTGCCCGGCAGGTCTGCTGCGTCAACGCTGCGGCGCGATCCCTGGACCTGCAGCCGGGCCAACGCCTCAACACGGCCGAGGCGCTGGCACCCCAGGCGCTGCGGCTGGCACGCGACCCGGCCCGGGAGGCCGCTGCGCTGGAACGGCTGGCCCTGGCGCTGGGCTGCCTGACGCCCCACATCTGCCCCGCCCCACCGGACCAGCTGCTGCTGGAGGTGCGTGCCAGCCTGCGCCTGTTCGGCGGCATCCGGCGGCTGCGGACCCGGGCCCTGGCGATCACCCGCAGCAGCGGCCTGCAGGTGCGCAGCAGCCTGGCCACCACCCCGCTGGCAGCCCAGTGGCTGGCGGCGGCCGGCCAGCGGCACCGCCACGCCCTGCGGCTGGAGAGCACCCGCCAGCGCCTGCAGCCGCTCGCGCTGGCACGGCTGGCCGGGCGGCTGGCCCCCGATGAGGTGGCCACCGCCGACAGCCTGGAGATGCTGCAGGCCCTGGGCGCCCGCACCCTGGCCGACCTGCACCGCCTGCCCCGCAGCGGGCTGAACCGCCGCGGTGCTGCCGCCTGGGTCGACGCGCTGGACCGGGCCGAAGGCCGTCGCCCGGACCCGCGCCGCTGGCACGAACCACCCGAGGCCTGCCGGCTGGACCTGGAGCTGCCCCACCGCGCCGAGGCGGTGGCCGACCTGGAAGGCGCCCTCACCCCGCTGGTGCACAGCCTGTGCGGCTGGCTGGCGCGGCGCTGGCAGGCCGCCACCGCGCTGCGCCTGAACCTGCGCCACGAACAGGGCGCGCGCCGCCACCTGCCGGACCAGCTCATCGAGCTGCAGCTGACCACCCCCAGCCGCGACGCAGCCCACCTGATCACCCTGCTGCGCGAGCGGCTGCAGCAGGTGGTGCTGAGCGCTGCGGTGGACAGCCTCCGCCTGGAGCTGACCGGCCAGCAGGCCGAGGCCGGCCGCCCCCTGGCCCTCCTGCCGGACCAGCCGGACGAGCGCGGCCACCAGGACGCCCTGGCCGGCCTGATCGACCGCCTGCGCGCCCGCCTGGGCGACGAGCGCCTGCTGCGCCTGCAACTGCAGCCGGATGCCCGGCCGGAGAAGGCCCAGCAGCGCGCCGCCCCTCAGCCGGGCGGCCGGGAGGGTGCAGAGCGCCGCCTGCCTTCCTCTGCCGCCGCAGCCGCGGCCGCCCCGCCGCGCCCGGCCTGGCTGCTGGAGGCACCACGCCCGCTGACCCCGCCGGGGCCACCGGGGCCACCGGGCGCGGCCGGCGCCTCAGACAACACCCCCGCGCTGGACGGCCGGCCGCTGCGCCTGCTCACCCGGCCGGAGCGCATCGAGACCGGCTGGCACGACGGCGCGCTGCTGCGCCGGGACTACCACGTCGCCCTGGGCGAGGACGGCCGGCTGTGGTGGATCTTCCGCGAGCGCCAGGGCAGCCTGGAACAGGCCGACGGCGCCGCGCCGCGCTGGTTCCTGCACGGCCTGTTCGGCTGAGCCGGCGGCTGAACCGACGGCTGGATTCCCCATGCCCGAAAGCCCTCAACCCGCCCGGGAGCCGGTGCCCACGCCGCCGCTGGCCGGCGTGCGCCAGGCTGGCGTGCTGCTGCCCAACGGCGTCGCCGCCGAGGCGGGCACCGGCAGCGACGCCCCCCACAGCAGCCATCCCTGGGGCCTGCCGGCCTATGCCGAGCTGGTCTGCCGCAGCAACTTCAGCTTCCTGGACGGCGTCTCGCACACCGAGGAGCTGGTGGCCCGCGCCGCCCAGCTGGGCTACGCCGCGCTGGCAATCACCGACGAGTGCTCGCTGGCCGGCGTGGTGCGCGCACACGAGGAGGCCAAGCGCCAGCGCGAGGCCGGCAACCCGCTGCAGCTGCTGATCGGTGCGGACTTCATGCTGCAGCCCGGCGCCGATGCGCAGCACGCGCCGGGCGGCCGGCTGGTGCTGATCGCCCGCCATCGGGAGGGCTACGGCCACCTGTGCGAGCTGATCACGCTGGCGCGCAGCCGCTGCGCCAAGGGGGCGTACCGGCTCGGCATGGACGACCTGGACCCGACTGCCACCGCCCCGGATCCCGACGGCGACCCGACCTGGCAGCACCTGCGCGGCATGGCCGGCTGCTGGTCCTTGCTGATCCCGCGCGAACAGGACGACGCAGCCACGCTGCGGGCCCAGGCGCACTGGATGGCGGCCACCTTCGGCGAACGCGCCCGGCTGGCGCTGGCGCTGCTCTTCCATGCCGACGACAGCCTGCGCAGCGAGTGGCTGCGCGCGGCCAGCGCGGCCAGCGGTGTCCCCATCGTGGCGGTGGGCGACGTGCGCATGCATGTGCGCTCGCGCAAGCCGCTGCTGGACACGCTCACCGCCATCCGCCACCGCGCCGCGCTGGCCGACTGCGGCGCGCTGCTGCCACACAACGCCGAGCAGCACCTGCGCTCCCGGCTGGCGCTGGCCCAGGTGTACCGCCGCGCCTGGCTGGACGAGACGCTGCGCCTGGCCCAGGGCTGCAGCTTCAGCCTGGATGAACTGCGCTACGAGTACCCGCAGGAGGTCGTTCCGCCCGGGCACAGCCCCGCCAGCTGGCTGCGCCACGAGACGCTGGCCGGCGCGCAGCGGCGCTACCCGCCGCACCGCCACCCGCAGGGCGTGCCGGCCGCCGTGCGGGCCCAGATCGAACACGAGCTGGCGCTGGTGGCCGAGATGCGCTACGAGGCCTTCTTCCTGACGGTCTACGACGTGGTGAACTTCGCCCGCGGCCAGGGCATCCTCTGCCAGGGCCGCGGCTCGGCGGCCAATTCGGCGGTGTGCTACTGCCTGGGCATCACCGAGGTGGACCCGACGCAGACCACGCTGCTGTTCGAGCGCTTCATCAGCCGCGAGCGCGGCGAGCCGCCGGACATCGACGTGGACTTCGAGCACGAACGCCGCGAGGAGGTGATCCAGTACATCTACCGCAAGTACGGCGCGCAGCGCACCGCGCTGGCCGCCGCGGTGGCCACCTACCGGGTGCGCGGCGCACTGCGCGACGTGGGCAAGGCGCTGGGGCTGGATGCGCTGCTGGTGGACGCGGTAGCCAAGTCGCAGCAGTGGTTCGACGGCCGCGAAGCGATGGGCGCACGCCTGGCCGAGCAGGGCCTGGACGCCCAGGCGCCGCTGACGCGCCAGTGGCTGGAGCTGACCACCACGCTGCTGAGCTTTCCGCGCCACCTGTCGCAGCACAGCGGTGGCTTCGTGATCGCACGCGACAAACTCTCCCGGCTGGTGCCGATCGAGCCGGCGGCGATGGAAGGCCGCCGCGTCATCCAGTGGGACAAGGACGACCTGGAGTCGCTCGGCCTGCTCAAGGTGGACGTGCTGGCCCTGGGCATGCTCACCGTGCTGCGCAAGACGCTGGCGCTGGCCAACGCCTGGCATGGGCGCCCGGCCTGGCTGCTGCAGGACATTCCGCGCGACTGCCCGGCCACCTGGGCCATGATCCAGCGCGCCGACACGGTGGGCACCTTCCAGATCGAGAGCCGGGCGCAGATGAGCATGCTGCCGCGGCTCAGGCCGGACAAGTTCTACGACCTGGTGATCGAGGTGGCCATCGTGCGCCCCGGGCCGATCCAGGGCGGCATGGTGCACCCCTACCTGCGCCGCAAGCAGGGCCGGGAGAAGTCGGACTCGCCCTACCCGCAGCTCAACGCCGCGCTGGCGCGCACGCTGGGGGTGCCGATCTTCCAGGAGCAGGTGATGCAGGTGTGCATGATCGCCGCCGGCTTCTCCCCCGGCGAGGCGGACGGCCTGCGCCGCGCCATGGCCGCCTGGCGGCGCAAGGGCGGGGTGCACCACTTCCACGAACGCATCGTCGAGGGCATGGTGGAGCGTGGCTATGCGCGCGAGTTCGCCGAGGGCATCTTCCGGCAGATCCAGGGCTTCGGCGAATACGGCTTCCCGGAGAGCCACGCCTACGGCTTCGCCCTCCTGGCCTGGTTCAGCGCCTGGTTCAAGCAGCACGAACCGGCCGCATTCCTGGCCGCGCTGCTGAACTCGCAGCCGATGGGCTTCTACGGCCCGGCGCAGCTGGTGCAGGACGCGCGCCGCCACGGCGTGGAGGTGCGGCCGGTGGATGTGACGGTGAGCGGGTGGGAGAGCTCGCTGGAGGGGGCGTTGGAGGGGGAAATCCCCCCCGGCCCCCCTTTGTCAAAGGGGGGAGGAAGGCAGGGGGAGGCCGGAACGCTGAAGGGGCGACCGGCGGTGCGCCTGGGGCTGCATCAAGTCAGTGGCTTGTCCGAGGCGGTGGCCCGGCAGCTGCTGGCCGCCCGCGCCGAGCGGCCCTTTGCCGACGTGCAGGACCTGGCGCTGCGCAGCGGGCTGGGTCCGCCGGAACTGCAGCGCCTGGCCCGGGCCGATGCGCTGGCCCGCCTGGCCGGGCACCGCCGCGAGCAGGTCTGGGCCGCGGCCGCCCCCCGCGCGGGAGGTGCCGGTGGCGCCGACAACCTGCTGCGCCGGGCACCGGTGGACGAATCGGCCGAGCGCGCCCAGCTGCAGCTGATCGAGGCGCCGGAGGGCGAGGCCATCGCGCTGGACTACGCCGCCACCGGCCTGACGCTGCGCCGCCACCCGCTGGCGCTGCTGCGCGAGCGCCTGGCCGCCAAGGGTGTGCGCAGCGCCGCCCAACTGGCGCGCACCGCCGACGGCCGGGTGGTGCGCGCCTGCGGCCTGGTGGTCACCCGCCAGCAGCCGGCCACCGCCAAAGGGGTGATCTTCGTGACGCTGGAGGACGAGACCGGCCCGGTCAACGTCATCGTCTGGAAGGACGTGCGCGAGGCCCAGCGCCAGGCCCTGCTCGGTGCACGCCTGCTGGGCGTGGTGGGCCCCTGGCAGAAGCGCGACGGCGTCACCCACCTGGTGGCGCGCCGGCTGGTGGACCTGAGCGCCTGGCTGGGGCGGCTGACGACCACATCGCGGGACTTCCGCTGACCCGACCCGGACACCGCCCGACGAGCGGACGGCGCCACCCGACAAGCGGCAACCCACCCGGCTGACAGGCGGCAGGCGGCGGCCTAGCATCGGGCCGTCCCGAACTGAAAAGATCCGCCATGGCCGTCCCTGCCCGTATTCGCCCCACCTGCGCGCTGCACCGCAGCGGGGGCTTCACGCTGATCGAGCTGATGATCACCGTGGCGGTGATCGGCATCCTGGCCGCGGTGGCCCTGCCCTCGTACACCGACTACCTGCGCCGCGGCCGCCTGCCCGAGGCCTTCACCCAGCTGAGCAACCAGCGGGTGGTGATGGAGCAGTACTACCAGGACAACCGCAAGTACGGCGCCACCACCTGCGGCCCGGCGGTGCCCACCGGGCTGAAATACTTCACCGTCACCTGCACGCTCACCAACACCGACCAGGGCTACTACCTCCAGGCCACCAGCAGCACCGCGGGCGGCGGAACCCACACCTACCGCATCGACCACAACGGCAGTCAGACCACCCGCTACTTCAAGACCACAGACTACAACTCATCACCCAAGACCTGCTGGCTGGTCAAGGGCAGCGAGTGCTGAAGCCCATGACTGACCGAACAACCGCCCGCCGCAGCCACTGGAGCCACCGGGGCTTCACCCCCATCGAGCTGATGGTGGTGCTGGTGATGATCGGCGTGCTGCTGGTCACGCTGGCGCCCAGCATGACCGAGTGGCTGCGCAACCTGCAGGTGCGCAGCGCGGCCGAATCGATCAGCACCGGGCTGCAGAAGGCCCGTGCCGAGGCGGTGCGGCGCAACCAGAACGTGTATTTCTCCCTGGTCACCAACCCGACCAACCCGACCAACGAGCCGGGCCAGTTGACCTCCGCCTGCGCCCTCTCCAGCACCAACGCGTCCTGGGTGG
>JAGOBT010000216.1 GCA_017999135.1 Burkholderiaceae bacterium | reverse complement strand
CGTGGGCGCACAGATCACCGGCCAGAAGGCCGAGGCCATGCTGTCGCTGGGCAACCCGGCGCTGGACTGGGTGGCCCTGGCGCGTGGCCACGGCGTGCCGGGCGTGCAGGTCGACACCACCGATGCGCTCGCCAAGGCCTTGCGTGATGGCTTCGCCAGCCGCGGGCCGGTGGTGATCGAGGCGCTGCTGTAGCGCGCCGTCGGTGACGTCAGGCGCGGGCCGGACGGCGGCGCACCGCGGCGCCCACGCCCAGCAGGCCGGCGGCCATCAGCGCCCAGGCGCCGGGCTCGGGCACGGCGGGCACCGCCGTGCCGGCCATGTTGTGGCTGACGCGCTTCCAGTGCGTGGTGCCGGTGGCGATCTGTGAGGCCTCACCCCAGGACACTGCCGCACTGGCGCCGATGCTGTAGAGCGCGTTGTCGGTCAGCACCAGCACGCCGTCCTGGTAGACGTTGACGGTCGATCCGCTGCTGGTGCCCAGGGCCTCCATGCGGTAGGTGTGGAAGGCATCGTCGGTGTCGACCACCGCGGTGTCACCGGCCGAGTTGTCGCCGTTGAGGATGTAGATGTAATCCTCCCGGATGCCCAGCACCGCCTGGCGGCCGTTGCTGAAGCGGAAGCTGATCTGGGCGCCGGCCCGCCACCAGCCCGCGGTCTGGCTGCCGGACTCGAAGCGCATCTCGGCCTCGATCCAGTACGGTGTGCCACCGGTGAAGTCCAGCTCGGCGCCCTGCATGGTGTAGTACTGCCTTGCGCTGTGGCCGCCCGATGTCTGGAGCGTCAGCACGCCGTTGGCGAAGCTGGGTGATCCGCCGCCTTCGTCGACCAGGGTCCAGGCCGGGTCGACCACGTTGGGCAATTCGCCCGAGGCGGCATTCCAGTGGGTTTCCAGCGCGTGGCTGGCGCCGGCAGCGGCAATCAAGGTGGCGGCGGCTGTCAGGCGGTGGATCGACATGGTCAGGGGCAGGCTGGCGGCGCGCGAACGTCTCGCGCAGGGTGGAATCTACGGGGCGCCCTGGCCTGTGCACCATCCCCGGGGCGGGTGACGCCGGCGTGAGCTTTTCACACAGGATTTGCTGCGTGCGCCGGCCCGGCCGGCCCCGCGCGCCAAGCTGCCTGACGTGGCCTGGGGTTGATCCCAGGGGCGTTTCCTGGGCGGACGGTGGCATGGATCTGGCTTGCCCGGTCACAATAAGCTGACCAGTTGGTTAAGTTTTCAGCCTGCCGCACCGCTCTCGCCCATGCATGCACCCGAACGGCCCGCCGCCGCCGCGCCGGCCCCCGCCAAGTCGGCCCCCGCCTCGCCGGCGTCCACCCAGGCCGCCGTGGACGTGCGCCGCGCCAGCGTGGTCTATCCGTCCGCCGACGCGCCGGTGCATGCGCTCTCGGACATCGACCTCACCATCGCCCAGGGTGAATTCGTCTCGCTGATCGGTCCGTCGGGCTGCGGCAAGACCACGCTGCTGCGGGTGATCGCTGACTTGGAGCCGATCACCAGCGGCCAGGTGCTGGTCAACGGCCTGACGCCGCACGACGCGCGCCTGGCGCGCGCCTACGGCTATGTGTTCCAGGCGCCGGCGCTGTTTCCGTGGCGCACGGTGCTGGCCAACGTGATGCTGCCGCTGCAGATCCAGGGGCGCGACAAGGCGGCGGCCGAAGCGATCGCCCGCGAGCAGCTGGGCCGCGTGGGGCTCACCGGCTTCGAGAGGAAGTACCCCTGGCAGCTGTCGGGCGGCATGCAGCAGCGGGTGAGCATCGCCCGGGCGCTGGGCTTCGAGCCCAAGATCCTGATGATGGACGAGCCCTTCGGTGCGCTCGACGAGATCACCCGCGACGGCCTGAACGACCAGCTGCAGCAGCTGTGGCAGCGCGAGCGGCGCACGGTGGTGTTCGTCACCCACAGCATCGCCGAGGCGGTGTACCTGAGCACCCGCATCGTGGTGATGAGCCCGCGGCCCGGGCGCATCCTGAAGATCATTCACAGCACCCTGCCCGATGCGCGCACGCTGGACATGCGCGACACACCGGAATTCATGGCCCTGGCGCATGAAGTGCGCGAAGGCCTGGCCGACGGACACGGTGGCCACTGACACCCGATGGCTGCGCCGTTGACCTTCTCCCAGCGCTGGCTGCCGGTGGCCACGGTGCTGCTGGCCGTGCTGGCGCTGTGGTACGGCGGCGCGGTTGGCCTGAACAAGGCCGGCGCCATCGAGCGGGTGCTGCCCAACAGCCACCCGAACGGCGACTGGACCGTGTCGGACCTGGTCAGCGTCACGTTGAACATGGAACGCCCGGTGCTGCCCGCGCCACACCAGGTGGCAGCCGATCTCTACAGCAGCACCGTCGACTGGCCGCTGGATTCGCCCCGCAACCTGCTGTTCCACGCGGCCGTCACCGCGCAGAGCACGCTGGTGGGCTTCGTGCTGGGCACGCTGCTGGGCGTGGTGCTGGCTGCCGCCATCGTGCACAGCCGCACGCTGGACCGGGCGCTGCTGCCCTGGATCGTCGCCAGCCAGACGGTGCCGGTGCTGGCCATCGCGCCCATCGTGCTGGTGATCCTGGGCAGCCTGGGGTTCAGTGGCGTGGCGCCCAAGGCCACCATCGCGATGTACCTGTGCTTCTTTCCGGTGACCGTGGCCATGGTGCAGGGCCTGCGGGCGCCGCAGCGCATCGAGACCGAGCTGATGCACACCTATGCCGCCAGCAAGCTGCAGGCCTTCTGGCTGTTGCGTTTGCCGTCGGCGCTGCCGTATCTGTTCCCCAGCCTGCGGGTGGCGATTGCCGCCGGCCTGGTGGGCGCGATGGTGGCCGAGCTGCCCACCGGCGCCCAGGCCGGGCTGGGTGCGCGCCTGCTCACCGGCAGCTATTACGGCAACACCGTGGGCATCTGGTCGGCCCTGGTGCTGTCGGCCTTGCTGGGGCTGGCGCTGACGCTGGCCGTGGCGGCGCTGGAGCGGCTGGTGCTGCGGCGGGGGAACGCTGCATGACGTTCGCCCGCGATGCATCCACGCCGGCGGCCAAGGCCGTCTTCGCGCTGATCGCCAGCCTGTCGCTGGCGGCTGCCTTCTGGTGGCTGGTGGGCACGGCACAGCAGCAGGCCGACTTCCAGCCGATGCCCCTGGTGGCGCCGCTGCTGGCGGTGTTGTTCATCGCCGGCCTCAGTGTGCGCAGGCTGGCGGCGCTGGACGGCCGGCCCTGGTACGCCACCGCCACCGCCGCGCTGTTCGGCCTGTGGGTGCTGTACTTCTGGCAGGTGGGGGTCACGCTGTTCAACGTGCCGCGGGTGCTGCTGCCGGCGCCCAGCTGGATCGGCCAGATGCTGATCGACCGCTGGGACACCCTGGCCGGCGACTGGGTGCAGACGGTGGCCAAGGCGGTGCTGGTGGGCTGGGCGCTGGGCTCGGGCCTGGGCTTTGCGGTGGGCGTGGCCATCGACCGCGCGCCCTTCCTGCAGCGCGGCCTGCTGCCGCTGGCCAGCCTGACCAGCACCGTGCCGCTGGTGGCGGTGGCGCCCATCATGGTGATGTGGTTCGGTTTCGAATGGCCCAGCAAGGCGGCGGTGGTGGTGCTGATGACCTTCTTCCCGATGCTGGTGGCCACGCTGGCCGGCCTGCAGGCGGCGGGCCGGCTGGAGCTGGAGCTGATGAAGACCTATGCCGCCGGCTACGCCCGCACCCTGCGCGACCTGCGCCTGCCGATGGCCATGCCGTTCATCTTCAGTGCCCTGAAGGTCAACGCCACGCTGGCGCTGATCGGTGCCATCGTGGCCGAGTTCTTCGGCTCGCCCACGGTGGGGCTGGGCTTTCGCATCAGCACCGAGGCCGCGCGCATGAACATGGGCCTGGTCTGGGGCGCCATCGTGGTGGCGGCGGTCACTGGGTCGGTGGCCTATGCGCTGCTGGTCCAACTGGAACGGCGGGTGGCCTTCTGGCACCCGTCGGTCCGTTCGAAGTGAGTGAGTTTTCTTCAACCCAACGTTACACAGGAGCGAGCAATGCAGGCTTTCACGATCAAGGGTGTGGTGCTGGCAGCGGCGGTGGCCGTCTCGGCACTGGCCAACCAGGCGATGGCGCAGGCCGAAAAGGTGGTGGTGCAGATGAAGTGGGTGCCGCAAGCCCAGTTCGCCGGCTACTACGTGGCCGCCGCCAAGGGCTACTACAAGGCCGCCGGCCTGGACGTCACCATCAAGCCGGGCGGCCCGGATGTGAGCCCGGTGCAGGTGCTGGCCGGCAACCAGGCCGATGCCATCGTCAACTGGATGCCCGATGCCCTGGCCGCCCGGGAGGCGGGTGTTCCGCTGGTCAACATCGCCCAGATCTTCGACAAGAGCGGCCTGATGCTCACCTGCAAGAAGGCCAGCGGCGTGGCCAGCCCGAAGGACTTCAAGGGCAAGACCCTGGGCGTGTGGTTCGGCGGCAATGAGTACCCGTTCCTGAACTGGATGGCCAAGCTGGGCCTGAAGCCCGACACCGACGTGAAGGTGCTCAAGCAGGGCTTCAACGTCGACCCGCTGCTGCAGAACCAGGCCGCCTGCATCAGCACCATGATCTACAACGAGTACTGGCAGGTGGTGGATGCCGGCGTGAAGGAGAGCGACCTGATCACCTTCTTCTACGAGAAGGAAGGCGTGGCCTCGCTGGAAGACGGCCTGTACGTGCTGGAAGGCAAGCTCAAGGACCCGGCCTTCGTGGCGCGCATGGGCAAGTTCGTCAAGGCCACGCTGCAGGGCTGGAACGACGCGGTGAAGAACCCGGCCGAAGCTGCCAAGATCGTGGTGGCGGCCGATCCGTCGGGCAGCGCCACGCTGAAGGTGCAGGAGCGCCAGATGAAGAACGTGGCCACGCTGATCAGCAACGCCGGCACCGCCAAGATGGGCTACCTGGAGCCGGCCGCCTACGAGCGCACGGTGAAGGTGCTGCTGGCGGGCGGGTCGTCGCCGGTGATCAAGAAGGACCCGGGCAAGGCTGCCTACACCCACGCGGTGTTCGAAGCCGCGAAGAAGTGATCCCCCCCGAAGCGCCTCCGGCGCTCCCCCCCAGAGGGGCGCCCCCAGCGGCCCGGCAAAGCCGGATCCGCGGCGGCCGCTTGCCGATGGCCCGATGCGCGACGATCTGGACAGTGGCAAGGGCCTGATCCGCCAGGCCAACGAGGAGCGCATTCTCGGCGCGGGCGAAAAGGTCTTTGCCCGCGCCGGCTTCGTTGGCGCCACCATGGCGGCCATTGCCGACGAAGCGGGCCTGCCCAAGGCCAACCTGCACTACTACTTCGGCAGCAAGGCCGACTTGTACAAAGCTGTGCTGGCGCGCACCCTGCGCGACTGGCTGGTGCCGCTGGACGCCCTGGTGCCTGATGCCGACCCGGCGCAGGCCCTGGCCACCTACATCCGCGCCAAGATGGCGATGAGCGCGCAGCGGCCCGACGCCAGCCGCGTGTTCGCCAACGAGTTGCTGCACGGCGCCGCCGTAGTGGGCGCGCTGATGCGCGGTGAATTGCGCGACAAGGTGCAACTGAAAGCCGCGGTGATCGATGGCTGGGTGACGGCCGGCCGCATGGCGCCGGTGGATGCGACGCACCTGTTCTTCACCATCTGGGCCGCCACCCAGACCTATGCCGACTTCGAGGCCCAGGTGTGCGCGGTGCTGGGCCGGGACCAGCTGACCGCTGCGGACCATGCCCGCGCCACCACACATGTGGTCGGACTGGTTCTTCGAGGCTGCGGGCTGGACGGGTGATGGCGGCATGGCGCTTTGGGCTCGGAGCGGACCTGCAGTCCTTCACCGGCAGCTGACGCTCGACGGGTTGTGCGCGCAAGGCTGCGGGCACAGCCGCTCGCCCGCCGCTGCGGCGCCCGGCCCTGCGGGCCGGGTCCCCTGCGCTCCTCGCAACCCGGGGCGGCTGCGATGCCGCCGTCCTGGCGCCTTCGCGCCAGAACCTCAAGGCTTCTCGCCGGTCCGTCGCCTGCGGCGCCGGA
>JAGOBT010000215.1 GCA_017999135.1 Burkholderiaceae bacterium | reverse complement strand
ATCCGGGTGAAACCCCGAGAGTTTATTGCAACGCACCAGGCTGACTTGGAGCTTTTGGCGACATCCGCCCGCGCAGCGCCGTCAACTGGCGGCAACTTCAATTCAGCTCATTGCGATAGAAGTGCTGCTCTGTGTTGTAGAGGCCGCGGCGCAGTTCCACCGGCTTGTCGCCATAGGTGAACGACAGCCGCTCCACGCTGAGCAGCGGGAAGCCGGGCGCCACGGCCAGCAGCGGTGCGCTGGCCGCATCGGCCGCCAGCGCCCGGATCTTTTCTTCGGCGCGGATCATGCGCACGCCGAACTCGGCCTCGAACATGCCGTACATCGGGCCCTTGTAGTCGGCCAGGCGCTCGGCCGTCAGGCCTTTGAACAGCGCGCCGGGCAGCCAGATTTCATCCAGCACCACGGGCTTGCCGTCCGCCGCTGGGCCGCCCCAAGGCGGCGGGCTCCCCTCGGGGCACGGGCGGCGCGCTGCGCCGCCCTGGGGGCCATCGGTTGGCGCCAGCAGCAGGCGGCGCAGCTGCACCACCGCATCACCGCTCTTGCAGGCCAGCATGCGGGCCACGTCGGCCGGGGCGCGGGTGCGGCGGCAATCCAGCAGGCGGCGGGCCATGCCGCGGTCATTGCCGTCGTCGGGCATCAGCCGCAGGAAGCGGTACTGGATCTGCTGCTCGGCATGGGTGGCCACGAAGGTGCCCTTGCCCTGGCGGCGCACCAGCAGGTTGTCGGCCGCCAGTTCGTCAATCGCCTTGCGCACCGTGCCCTGGCTGACCTTGAAGCGCGCAGCCAGATCCAGCTCGCTGGGGATCGATTCACCCGGCTTCCACAGGCCGGCCTGCAGCTCGCGGGTGATCAGGCCCTTGATCTGCTGGTACAGCGGGCTGAACGACGGGCCGCCCGACGCGGCCTCGGCCGCGTCGGGCGCGGCAGCGAGGGCGGGCTGTGGCACGGTAGCGGGCATGGTGCGGCATTGCAGCACAAAGCCCGGCTGGCCGTCCATTCAATGCTGACAGATGTCTTATAGAAGACATAAGACCTTTGACAACATGGGTGGGAACCCCTATATTGCCGCGCCGCTGGCTACACTGCCGTGCCGTCTGATGCGGCCAGATTCCGTCCCAACTCCCTGGAGCCTCCCATGAGCAAGAAGCCCGTTCGCGTGGCCGTCACCGGCGCCGCCGGCCAGATCGGTTATGCCCTGCTGTTCCGCATCGCCTCCGGCGAGATGCTGGGCAAGGACCAGCCCGTCATCCTGCAACTGCTGGAAGTGCCGGTCGAGAAGGCCCAGGAAGCGCTGAAGGGCGTGATGATGGAGCTGGACGACTGCGCCTTCCCGCTGCTGGCCGGCATGGAAGCCCACAGCGACCCGATGACCGCCTTCAAGGACACCGACTACGCCCTGCTGGTCGGCGCCCGCCCGCGCGGCCCCGGCATGGAGCGTGCCGACCTGCTGGCCGCCAATGCGCAGATCTTCACCGCCCAGGGCAAGGCGCTCAACGCCGTGGCCAGCCGCAACGTCAAGGTGCTGGTGGTCGGCAACCCGGCCAACACCAACGCCTACATCGCGATGAAGTCGGCGCCTGATCTTCCGGCCAAGAACTTCACCGCCATGCTGCGCCTGGACCACAACCGCGCGCTCAGCCAGATCGCTGCCAAGACCGGCAAGCCGGTGGCCAGCATCCAGAAGCTGGCGGTGTGGGGCAACCACTCGCCCACCATGTACGCCGACTACCGCTTCGCCACCATCGACGGCGCCTCGGTCAAGGACATGATCAACGACCAGGTCTGGAACGCCGAGACCTTCCTGCCCACCGTGGGCAAGCGCGGCGCGGCCATCATCGCCGCGCGTGGCGTGTCGTCGGCCGCGTCGGCCGCCAATGCCGCCATCGACCACATGCGCGACTGGGCGCTGGGCACCAACGGCGGCTGGGTCACCATGGGCATCCCCAGCAACGGCGAGTACGGCATCCCCAAGGACGTGATGTTCGGCTACCCCGTCACCTGCGCCGGCGGCGAATACAAGATCGTCGAAGGCCTGCCGATCGACGCCTTCAGCCAGGAATGCATCAACAAGACCCTGGCCGAACTGCAGGGTGAGCAGGACGGCGTCAAGCACCTGCTGTGATGCCGGCCCGGCCCGCGCATGGCGCGGACTGAGGCACTGCATGGGGGCCGGCTGCCGCAAGGCAGCCGGCCCTCGTCGCTTTCAGGCCGGCGGGCGGGCGATCAGTCCGGCCGGGCCAAAGCGCAGGCCGGGGCCGGGGCCGGCCCCGGCACGTCCGGGTCGGCCACGGCCGTGGCCGCCGCGGCCCCGACAGGCTGCGGCGTCGACACCGCCACCCGCCCGCGGCCGGCCCGCTTGCACGCATACATCGCCCGATCGGCCTGGGCCAGCAGCTCGCTGTCGATGTCGCGCTCGGGCAGCGGCACCGCATCCGGGTCGGCCGCCCAGCAGTGCACGCCGGCGCTGGCCGACACACCCAGGCCTGGCGCCACGGCAGTGGCGGCCACCCCGATCTGCGCCACCAGCTGCGCTGCGCGATCGCGTGCCAGCGCCACGCCATGGCCGGGCGGCAGGCCCTCGATCAGCACCACGAACTCGTCGCCGCCGAGCCGGGCGGCCACCTCGCCCGGCCGCAACTGGGCGCGCAGGCAGTCGGCCACGGCGGCGAGCAGCCGGTCGCCGCAGGGATGGCCCAGCGTGTCGTTGACGGCCTTGAAGCGGTCCAGGTCGAACAGCACCACCGCCAGCATGGTGCTGGTGCGCACGCTGGACGCGCGGGCCAGCCGCAGTTGCTCGAACAGCATGCGCCGGTTGCCCAGCCCGGTGAGCGGGTCGGCCGTGGCCGCGGCGCGCAGGGCGTCGTTGGCGCGCACCAGCTTCTGCACCAGCGGACCGAACAGCACCGGGATGATCACCATCATGACCACAAAGGACCGCAGCAGACTCGCCTCGCTGGTCCAGTCGCTGCTGAACGGCATCAGTGCCGCGGCGGCAAGCGCCGCTGCCGCCCACGACAGCCACAGCGTGCGCAAGCCGTAGCGCATGCCGCAGCGCACGATCTGCACCATCAGCACCGGGTAGAACGCGGCCAGCATCGATGGCGCACCCACCAGGGCCACCACGGTCAGCACCGAATCCAGCACGATGAAGCTGTACTGGCCGAACAGCGTGACACCGCGTCGCGGCAACAGCCAGCGCAGATGGAACAGCGCCAGCAGCGCGTAGCCCATGCTGAAGACCGGCACCGCGGCCAGCAACAGCGGCACGGGGCCGGCGCGGCCCGCATCCACCGCGGCCCAGCCCGAAGCCAGGCCGAACACCGTGGCGATCGCCACCCGCTGGCGGGCGCGGTCACGCTCGTGCGCGTCCCGGTCGGCCGCACGGTGCGCGCCGATGTACTCGGCCAGCTTGCGCAACGTGGACACCATGACGGACCGACATCTCCCGGATCGATCTTGTCATTTTCGGCACTTTCGGGCCTGGCTTGAGCCGAACTGCAGGCGGGTTGATCTGGCCTAGGATGCGTGCCATGTCCAGACCCGACGCTCCACCCGCCCGCATGCCGGGCGCACGCCTGCTGCCCAGCCAGGCCCTGATCGACGAGGGCGACCCGCCCGCCGACCTGCCGGTGTGTGACCACTACTGCGGCACCGAGCCACGCATGCGCAAGGCGCTGGCGCTGCAGGCCGAGCTGGGCCCGGTGTTCGACATCACGCTCGACTGTGAAGACGGCGCGCCCATCGGCGCCGAGGCCGCGCACGCCCACCTGTGCGCCGACCTGGCGCTGTCGGCCGACAACCGCTTCGGCCGCGTCGGCGCCCGCGTGCACCCGGTCGACCACCCCGCCTTCCAGAACGACATCGACACCCTGGTGGGCCGGGCTGGCGACCGGCTGGCCTACCTGATGGTGCCCAAGCCGCGCCACCTGGCCGACCTGCAACTGGCCATCGCCCACATCGAGCACGCCGCCCGGGTGCACGGCCGGGGTGCAGCGCTGCCGGTGCATGCGCTGGTGGAAACCCATGGCGCGCTGCGCGACGTGCACGCACTGGCCGCGCTGCCCCGGGTGCAGAGCCTCAGCTTCGGGCTGATGGACTTCGTCAGCGCCCACCGCGGCGCCATTCCTCAATCGGCCATGGGCGTGGATGGGCAGTTCAGCCACCCGCTGGTGCTGCGCGCCAAGCTCGAGATCGCCGCAGCCTGCCATGGCGCGGGCAAGGTGCCGTCGCACTGCGTGGTGACCGAATTCAAGGACGAAGCCGCCGTCGCCGCAGCCGCGCGCCGCGCCGCGCGCGAGCTGGGCTACAGCCGCATGTGGAGCATCCACCCGTCGCAGATCCAGCCGATCGTCGATGCGTTTGCACCCAGCGTGGCCGAAGTGGACGCCGCCATCGACATCCTGCTGGCGGCCCAGGCCGCCGACTGGGCGCCGATCCGCCACCACGACACGCTGCACGACCGCGCCAGCTACCGCTACTTCTGGCAGGTGATCGGCCGCGCCCGCCGCACCGGCCAGCCCCTGCCGACCGAGGCCGCGCAGGCCTTCTTCGGCAGCACGCAGCCGGCCTGACCGCTGCCTGCGCCACCCGCTTTCCCACCAACACACCGATGCTGATGCACCCACCTCACCAGCGGGGCCCCCTGTGGGCCGCCGGCTGCGCCCTGCTGCTGGCCGGCAGCACCCTGGCCGCCACGCCCGCCGCGCCCCCGGCCAAGCAACCCGCCAAGGCGGCCGCCAAACCGGCGGCCAAGCCGGCGCCACGGCCTGCCGCCGGCCAGCCAGGGGCGGCCACTGCGCGGCAACAGGCCGACAGCGCCGCCCGGGGCCTGGCGCTGGCCACCGCCACGGTCGAGACCATCAGCGCCGGCCAGCTCGACGTGGCGGCGCGCGTGCTGACCGGCGTGTCCGACTGCGAATTCAACCAGCGCATCCAGGTGCACCCGGTCGATGGCCAGCCTGGCTACTTCACCGTCAGCCACCAGGGCCGTCACTACCGCATGCTGCCGCGCGAGACGGCCACCGGCGCCGTGCGGCTGGAAGACCCGGCCAACGGCATCGTGTGGCTGCAGATCCCGGCCAAGTCGATGCTGATGAACGCCCGGCGCGGGCAGCGCATGGTCGACAGCTGCATGCATGCCGACCAGCGGGCAGCGGTGAATGCGGCCACGGCGGCCGGCGCGGCCGGGGGGCAGGCCGGTCAGGGCATCGGCATCGTGCCTGAGGCCAAGCCCGCGCCCGCGGCGGCGTCGGCGGCGGCCGGAGCGGCGTCGGCGCCCATGCCGGCCCCCTCTGCGGCCGTGCCAGCCGACACGCCAGCCAGCCGCTGACGGCCAACGCCCGTCGCGCCGCCCTTCAGTGCGGCCGCGCTCGGTCGATATCCCCATGGATCCGGGGACATCCGGGTCCATCCGGCCGGTTTGACATCGCTCATGTATGCTGCACCGCAGCATGCCATGGCAGCCGCTGCGGTGTGCGTCTCAACCCTCATCCCTCCTCAACATGATCAACGTGATTCTTGCGCTCGTGCCGCTGCTGTTTGCCACCGGCTCCCTGGTGTGGCTGATGACCAGCGGTGCCGCGGCCCAGGCCCGGTCCGACGCCTTCGCTGAAAAGTGGATGCGCGACAACGCCTGAGCCTGCCGTCCGGCGCCTGCCAAGCCGCTGGCGCCTGATTCGCCTGCCCGCCCCGCGCGGGCTTTTTTTCGCCCCGGTGCGCCACAATCCCGTTGCTGCGGTGCGGTCCGCCAGAAAGCGCTTGGCAAGTCTTATATAAGACATAAAATATGGGATTAACCCGTAGGCGGCCAAGCCAGGCAGCCGCCGCGGGGCCGCACACACCGCCCGACCCGATTTCTCCACCGTTCCACAGGAGCCCACGACATGCTGCAAGCCTATCGCCAACACTCGGCCGAACGTGCCGCCCTCGGCATCCCGCCGCTGCCGCTGTCCGCCCAGCAGACGGCCGCGCTGATCGAGCTGATCAAGGC
>JAGOBT010000214.1 GCA_017999135.1 Burkholderiaceae bacterium | reverse complement strand
GCCTCGGCGGCGTTGCTGCCGATGTAGATCGCCGCCTTGGCGTTCTGCATGTCGTTGTAGCTGTTGGTCATCGCGCCATACCCCCAGGTATTCGCGACGCCGGCCACCGTGGTGCTGTGGCAGATGCGGGCCTGGTGGTCGGTGTTGTTGCTGCCCCAGAAGCTGATCCACTTGCGCAGCAGGTAGGCTTGCTCGTTGTTGTGCTTGCTGGAGCCGACCACGAAGATCGAATCAGGCCCGCTCTGCTTGCGCAGGTCGAGCATCCTGGCGCTGATCTCGTCGAGCGCCTGGTCCCAGCTGATGCGCTGGTACTTGCCGCCCACCAGCTTCATCGGGTACTTCAGCCGGTATTCACCATGGCCGTGCTCGCGCAGCGCCGCGCCCTTGGCGCAATGGGCGCCCAGGTTGATGGGCGAGTCGAACACCGGCTCTTGCCGCACCCACACGCCGTTCTCCACCACGGCGTCGACTGCACAGCCCACCGAGCAGTGGCCGCAGACGGTGCGCCTGACCTCGACCTTCTTCGCCGCGCCGGGGGCGGCCTTGGCGGCATCGGTGGCTTCGGCCTTCTTCACCAGCACCAGCTGCGACGCGGCAATGCCGGCGCCCACGCCCAGGCCGGACCGGCGCAGGAAGGCACGCCGGTCCATCGTGGGCACGGCACGGGACACGCCGCGCGCCAGGCTGGCCACCAGGCCGGAAGAGGGGGCGCCTGCCGAGGTGGCGCCGGGCTTGCGGGTCAACAGCATCGGGGAGCCTCCGGCGTCAGACCTTGGCGGTCCGGTAATAGTGCTGCACGTGGGCTGTCAGCTGGTAGCCGCCACCCGCCTCGGGTGCGGCTTGGGGCTCGGCCTGGGCCACCGGCTCGGGCGTGCCCGGCAGCGGCAGCACGGTGGCCGCGGCGGCCAGGGCACCGGCGGTGCCGGCACCGGCAAACAGCCGGCGGCGCGACACCGGGCTGGACTTGGGGTCAACGGGTGGGCGCATCGGTGTCTCCTGGCGTTTGGCGTGCTGCAGGCCATGCACGGCGGTGCATAACTTTGGTTTGATTAGGGATCAGGGTGAACCCTGCGGCAATCCGGGGCCGCCCGGGTGGGAATTGGACAATTTGTCGCACGCAGCGCCTGCGCACCCGACAAGCTGTCGGTGCGGTCGCGCAGGACCTGTCAGCTGGCGCGATGCTGTGCTTCCTACAATCCGCCGCCCGCCATGACCGACCCCCAGCTGTCCCCCGCCGACCCTGTGACCAGTGCCCCGCGCGAGCGCTGGCCCCTGGCTACCGTGCTGGTGGTCGACGACGAGCCCGGCATGCGCAACTTCCTGCAGAAGACGCTGCAGCCGCGCGTTGGCGCCGTGCATTGCGCCGAGTCGGCCGAGGCGGCCGATGCGCTGGTGCAGCGCCACCGGTTCGACCTGGTGGTGCTCGACATCGCGCTGCCCGGCATCAGCGGCATCGCCTGGCTGAAGGACCTGCGCGCACGCGGGTTCGACGGCGAGGTGGTGCTGATCACCGCCTTCGCCGACCTGGACACCGCCATCGAGGCGCTGCGCGCCGGCGCCAGCGATTTCATCCTGAAGCCGTTCCGCGTGACGCAGATCCTCAATGCCCTGCGCCAGGGGCTGGAACGCGCCGGGCTGCGGCGCGAGAACTGGGTGCTGCGCCGCCGCCTGCGCCAGACCACGCCGGCGGCCGACGGTCTGGTGGGCGGCTCCATCGCCATCAAGGGGCTGCAGGCCGCACTGCAGCGGGTGGCGGCGGTCGACAGCACCGTGCTGCTCAGCGGTGAATCGGGCACCGGCAAGGAACTGGCGGCGCTGGCCCTGCACCACAACAGCCCGCGCGCGGCCGGCCCGTTCGTGCCGGTGAACTGCGCCACGCTGTCGCCCGACCTGATCGACAGCGAGCTGTTCGGCCAGGCGCAGGTGGCGGGCGGCGGCCGACCCGGGCGCGACGGGCTGTTCGTCTATGCCCAGGGCGGCACGCTGTTCCTCGACGAGGTGGGCGAACTGCCACCCGCCCAGCAGGCCACGCTGCTGCGGGTGCTCGAAGAGCGCCGCATCCGCCCGGTGGGCAGCGAGCAGGAGATCCCGGTGGACGTGCGCATCGTTGCCGCCACCCACCGCAAGCTGGCCGACGAGGTCGACAGCGGCCGCTTCCGCAAGGACCTGTACTACCGGCTGCAGGTGGTCGAGATCAACCTGCCGCCGCTGCGCGCCCACAAGGACGACATGGCCGCGCTGGTGGCGCATTTCATCGCCACGCTGGCGCCGCGGCTGGGCGTGCCGCCGATCGACGTGACCGACGACGAGCTTCGCTACCTGCAGCAGTACGACTGGCCCGGTAACGTGCGTGAACTGCGCAACCTGATCGAGCGCTCGCTGATCCTGGGGGCGCTGAATGTGTCGGCGCTGTACCAGGGCCTGGCGCGCCAGGACCGCCGCAACGACACATCGCCAACGCGCGCCAACGGCGCCACGCCGGGCGCGGCGCTGCCCGCCACCACCGACCTGCACACGCTGGAGAAGCAGCACATCCTGGCGGTGCTCGACAGCGTGGGCGGTGACAAGACCCGGGCCGCCCAGTTGCTGGGCATCTCGCGCCGCACGCTCGAACGCCGCGTGGCCGAATGGAACCTTTCGGGCTGACCGGCTGGCAGCGCTTTGCGCAGTGGCCCATCCGCCGCAAGCTGCAGGCGATGGTGCTGCTGCCGCTGCTGGGCGTGCTGCCGCTGCTGGGCGTGGTGCTGCTGGTGTGGGGCAACGCGGCGCTGGACCAATTGCTGATCACCAAGGTGCGCTCCGACCTGGCGGTGGCGCATGGCTACTTCGAACGGGTGCAGGGCGAGGTGGCGGCCAGCACGGGCGCAGTGGCCGACTCCCAGGCACTGCATGCCGCCCTGTCGGCGTCAGCCATGCCCGACGCAGCGCTGCTGCGTCAGTTGCTGCGCCGCTACCAGCAGCGAGAGGGGCTGGACTTCATCAACCTGCGCAGCGCCGACGGGCAGCTGCTGCTGGCCGACTTCGACGGCGCCGCGCTGGACGCCGGCGTGGCCGCGCCGCTGGCCGTGGGCACGGCCGACCCCGACCGCCGCACCACCGCCACGCTGGCGGTGTTGTCGCCGGCCCAGCAGGGGCTGTTGTCATCGGCGCTGCGGGCCCGCGTGGCCGTGCCGCTGGTGGCCACGCGCAATGCCCAGCCCACCCAGCGCACCCATGAAGACCGCGCCATGGTGCTGCAGGCCAGCGCCCCGGTGCGCGATGCCGCCGGCCGCGTGATGGCCTGGGTGCAGGCCGGCCTGCTGCTGAACCAGAACCTGCCGTTCATCGACCATGTCAACGCCATCGTCTACCCCGACGGCGCACTGCCCTTCGGCAGCCAGGGCACGGCCACACTGTTCCTGGACGATGTGCGCATCTCCACCAACGTGCGCCTGTTCGACGACGACGGCAGCGCCGCAGGCGCCGGCAGCCAGCGTGCCATCGGCACGCGGGTGTCGATGGCGGTGCGCGATGCGGTGCTGGGCCGCGGCAGCACCTGGCTGGACCGCGCCTTCGTCGTCAACGACTGGTACGTGTCGGCCTATGCGCCGCTGGCCGATGGCGCCGGCCAGCGCGTGGGCATGCTCTACGTGGGCTACCTGGAGCGGCCTTTCACCTGGCTGAAGTACGGCGTGCTGGCCGGCATCGGCGCGGTGTTCTTCGCGGTGATGATCGCCGCGGCGCTGTGGTCGGCGCGCTGGGCGCGGCAGATCTTCCGGCCGCTGGAGCAGATGGCCCGGACCATGGCCGACGTGGAGGCCGGGGCGCTGCAGGCCCGCGTGGGCCCGGTGCCGGGCGGCGACGAGATCGGCGCGCTGGCCGGCCACCTGGACCATTTGCTCGACACCATCGCCGACAAGACCGCCGCCCTGCAGCGCTGGAACGCCGAGCTGGACGCCAAGGTGGCCCAGCGCACCGAGGCACTGGAACGCCGCACCCGCGAGCTGCAGGCCGCACAAAGCCAGCTGCTGCGCGCCGAGAAGATGGCCGCGGTGGGCCAGCTCACCGCCAGCATTGCCCATGAGGTGAACAACCCGATCGCGGTGATCCAGGGCAACCTCGACCTGGTGCGTGAGCTGCTGGGCGACGCCGCGCGGCCGGTGGCTGACGAGCTGAAGCTGGTCGACCAGCAGATCGAGCGGATGCGGCTGATCGTCACCCAGCTGCTGCAGTTCGCCCGGCCGAATGAATACGCCGGCTATGTGGAGGCGGTGGATGCGCAGCGCACGCTGGAAGACTGCCTGGTGCTCACCGGCCACCTGCTGGCGCGCAGCCGCATCACCATCCAGCGCCAATACCAGGCCACCCGCACGGCTGGCATCAACCGGCAAGAGCTGCAGCAGGTGCTGGTGAACCTGATGGTCAACGCCATCCACGCCATGCCCGACGGTGGCACGCTGAGCCTGTCCACCAGCGACTGGGCCGATGCCCAGGGCCGGCCGGGCGTGGCCATTGCGGTGGCCGACACCGGCCCCGGCCTGGGCGACGAGCTGCTGCGCGAGCTGTTCCAGCCCTTCGTCACCCGCAAGAAGGACGGCACCGGCCTGGGCCTGTGGATCAGCCGCAGCCTGGTGGAACGCTATGGCGGCGACATCACCGCCGGCAACCGGCCGGCCGCCGACGGCAGCGGCGCGGTGCTGCGTGTGCTGCTGCTGACCGACCCCGAGCCCGCAGCGCCTGGCCAGACGGTCTCCTGACAAACCCTCGGCCGCTGCCGTGGGGCCTGCCCAGCGACAACCTGTCGCACCCCCCGCCGCTAGACTCGCGCCGCTATGCAGTCCGCAACCTGTTGCCCCGTGGCGGTGGTGATCGAACGCCAGAAGGCCCCCAACGCCTGGGAGGACTGGCGCTTCCGCATCGTCGACGTGGTGGTCGACGAAGGTGGCCTGGGCACCGGCCCGCGCACCCTGCGCGACGACGGCCGCACCGCGCAAGTGCTGCACACCGGCCTCACCGTCACCCTGCACCGCGACGAGGCCGAGGGCTACTACCTGAACCTGAGCACCGGCACGCCGGTGTGGTTCGTGATGTGGCGGGTCGACGAGGACGACCCGTCGCGCGCCTGGCCTGAACTGGTGACGCTGTCGTACAACGAGGCCGGCCGCCTGCTCGACGCGCAGGAGCGCGTGGACAACGTGCCGCTGCCCGGTGCGATGTGCGCCTGGGCACAGGCCTTCGTCGACGAGCACTACCGGCCCGAGCCCAAGCAGCGGCGCCGGCCGGCGTCGTTCAAGGCGCCGGGCGCGCGCTGATCCCGCAGCATGGCCGCCGCCCCGCCCGACGACAGCGGCTTCCTGTCACGCTGGTCACGCCGCAAGGTGCTGGTGCGCCAGGGGGTGGCGCCGGCCGAGCCGGTCGTGGCCCCGCCCGTGGCCGTGGTGGTGCAGCCCGATGCCCAGCCCGTGGGGCCGCCGCAGGCGCAGGCCGCACCGCTGGCGGCCGCCGAGCCCGCCCCCGCCGCGCCGCCACCGCCCACGCTGGCCGACGTGGCGCTGCTCACCCGCGACAGCGACTACACCCGCTTCGTGGCGCCCGGCGTCGACACCGGGGTGAAGAACGCGGCGCTGAAGCAGCTGTTCACCAACCCGCACTTCAACGTGATGGACGGGCTGGACACCTACATCGACGACTACGGCATCCCCGACCCCTTGCCGGCCGGCATGCTGCGGCAGATGGCGCAATCGCAATTCCTGGGCCTGTTCACCGAAGACAAGCCCGACCCCGATGCCGTGGCCGCTGCGGCACCCACTTCCACCACCCTGGCCCAGGCCACCCCCGATGAAGACGCTGCTTTGCGACTGCAACCGCACGATGCCGCTGGATCGCCCGGCGCTGGCGAAGGCGCTGGCCCAGACCCCGGGCGCCAGTGCTGAGGGCATCGATGCCCCGCTGACCGGCCTGTGCCGGCGCGAGGCCGGCCAGTTCCAGCGTGCCGCCGTGGCCACCGCCGCGCAGGCCGAGCCGCTGCTGGT
>JAGOBT010000213.1 GCA_017999135.1 Burkholderiaceae bacterium | reverse complement strand
GCCCCGACAAAAGATTGGCCGCCTGCCGGGGCGGGACCCGGCGGGCTGCACCGAAACGGCGAAGCAAACCGCAAGGCGCACAGACAAGGAACGGACCGCTTCGAGCCCCCAGGCGACCACCTGGTGACAGCGCCCCGCCGCGCGCACCCGCACACTGCGGTCATGCCCCAGCTCTTCACCCCCCTCGCCCTCGGCCCGCTGACCCTGCCCAACCGCATCGTCATTGCGCCGATGTGCCAGTACAGCGCCGTCGATGGCAATACCACCGATTGGCACCTCGTCCACCTCGGCCAGCTGGCACTCAGCGGCGCCGGCCTGTTGATCGTCGAAGCCACGGCGGTGAGCGCCGAAGGCCGCATCACCCCCGGCTGCCTGGGCCTGTACAACGACGCCAACGAGGCCGCCCTGTCTCGGGTGCTGCAGGCGCTGCGCAACACCGGCACCCCCATGCCCCTGGCCATCCAGCTCGGCCATGCCGGCCGCAAGGCCAGCAGCCACACGCCCTGGGACGGGGGTCAGCAGATCCCGCTGGACCAGGGCGGCTGGCTGGCGCAGGCGCCGTCCGCCCTGCCCCACATCGGCGGTGAACTGCCACCCGCCGCGCTGGACGATGCTGGCCTGCAGCAGGTGCAGGACGACTTCGTGGCCGCGGCACGCCGCGCCGTGCGCCTGGGCTTCCAGGCCATCGAGCTGCATGCGGCGCATGGCTACCTGCTGCACCAGTTCCTGTCGCCCATCGCCAACCAGCGCGCCGACGGCTACGGCGGTAGCGCCGCCAACCGCATGCGCTTTCCGCTGCAGGTGTTCAGCGCCGTGCGCGCAGCGGTGCCAGCCCACGTGGCGGTGGGCATGCGCCTGTCGGCCACCGATTGGGTGGACGGCGGCTGGGGCCCGGCCGACAGCGTGGCCTTCACCCGGGAACTGAAGCGCCTTGGTGGCGACTTCATCCACGTCAGCTCGGGCGGCGTGTCACCGCGCCAGCAGATCCCCATCGGCCCGGGCTACCAGGTGCACCTGGCAGAACAGATCAAGCGTGAGGCCGGCCTGCCGACCATCGCCGTGGGCCTGATCACCGAACCGCAGCAGGCCGAGGACGTGATCGCCAGCGGCCAGGCCGACGCCGTGGCCATCGCCCGCGGCATCTTGTACGACCCACACTGGCCCTGGCATGCCGCCGCCGCCCTGGGCGCGCAGGTGCAGGCGCCGAAACAGTACTGGCGCAGCCAACCGCGCGGCATGTCGCAGCTGTTCGGCGATGTGCGCATCGGCATGCGCTGACCTGACGGCCACCACCATGCACACCACCACCCCACCCATCGACCTGCTGATCGTCGGCGCCGGCTTCGGCGGCCTGTACATGCTGCACACCGCGCGCCAGCGTGGGCTCACGGCCCTGGTGGTGGAAGCTGCCGGCGGCGTGGGCGGCACCTGGTACCACAACCGCTATCCCGGCGCGCGGGTCGACATCCAGAGCCTGGAGTACAGCTTCGGCTTCGACGACGCGCTGCAGCAGGACTGGTGCTGGACCGAGCGCTACGCCGCCCAGCCCGAACTGCTGGCCTATGCCAACCACGTGGCCGACCGCTACAAGCTGCGTGACGGCATCCAGCTGAACACCCGCATCGCCGCCGCGCATTGGGACGAAGACGCGCTGTGCTGGCAAGTGGCGGCGCAGGACGGGCGGCACTGGGCGGCGCGCCACCTGGTGCTGGCCACCGGCCCGCTGTCCACGCCCAACCAGCCCGACTTCCCCGGCCTGCAAGACTTCAAGGGCCGGGTGTTGCACACGGCGGCCTGGCCGCACGAGCCGGTCGACCTGGCCGGCCTGCGCGTGGGCGTGATCGGCACCGGCTCGTCGGGCGTGCAGACCATCACCACCATCGCGCCGCAGGTGTCGCAGCTCACCGTCTTCCAGCGCACGCCCAGCTATGCGGTGCCGGCCCACAACGGCCCGCTGGACAAGGCGCTGGAAGCCCAGGTCAAGGCCGACTACCCCGCCTTCCGCGAACGCAACCGCAAGATGATGGGCGGCTTCGGCTCGATGCTGCCGCCCAACGGCTTCTCGGCGTTCTCGGTGTCGGCCGAAGAACGTGAACGCATGTTCGAGGAACGCTGGCAGATCGGCGGTTTCGGCCTGCTGGGCACCTTCAACGACCTGATCGTCAACCCGGCGGCCAATGAACTGGCCGGCGAGTTCGTGCGCAACAAGATCCGCGGCATCGTCAAGGACCCGGCCACGGCCGCCGCGCTGTGCCCCACCCACCCCATCGGCTGCAAGCGGTTGTGCGTGGACACCGGCTACTACGCCACCTTCAACCGGCCGAACGTGCGCCTGGTCGATCTGCCGACGGCGCCGATCGAGCGCTTCACCGCCACCGGCCTGGTGGCTGGCGGCGAAGCACACACGCTGGATGCGCTGATCCTGGCCACCGGCTTCGACGCGATGACCGGCACCCTGCTGCGGCTGGACCTGCGTGGCCGCGGCGGGCGCCGCATCCAGGACCACTGGCAGGCCGGGCCGCTGAACTACCTGGGCCTGTGCCTGTCGGGCTTTCCGAACCTGTTCACGCTGACCGGGCCGGGCGCCACCGCCGCCTTCACCAACGTGATCGTCGCCATCGAGCACCAGGTGCAGTGGATCGCCGACACCCTGACCGACCTGCGTGCCCGTGGCGTGCGCACGCTGGAGGCCACGCCCGAGGCAGAAGCCGACTGGGTGGCGCATGTCAATGCGGTGGCCACGCGCACCATCTACTTGGGCTGCAACAGCTGGTACCTGGGTGCCAACATCCCCGGCAAGCCGCGCATCTTCATGCCGCTGTTCGGCTTTCCGGCCTATGTGCAGAAGTGTGCGGATGTGCAGCAGCAGGGCTACCCCGGCTTCACGCTGGCGCCGGCATGGGCCAGCCCCTGACAAACCCGGGCGCGGCCCCGCGTGCCGCTTGTTATGCTGGCCTGTCCACCCCTGCGGATCTGCCCATGGCCACCGTGATCAGCACCACCAGCGCCCTGTTTCTGGAACTCGACGGCAAGACGGCCGGGCCGTTGCGCACCGCGCAGCCTGCCAGCCTGCGGGTCGACAAGGCGACGCAGTTCACCGGCCGCGAGACCGTGGTGAGGCGCAGTGCCCGGGTGACGCTGGGCGAGATGGCCGCCGAGTGCGACCTGGTCGAGCCCGGCCCGCTGGTTGACTGGCTGCAGGCCGCGCTGGCTGGCGACCTGACGCAGCGTGACGGCGCGCTGGTGGTCGCCGACGCCAACTTCAATGCCCGCCGCCGCATCGGCTTCCGTGGTGCCCGCCTGTCCAGCCTCACCTGGCCGGTGCTTGACGCTGGCGGCGGCAAGCGACCGGTCAGCCTGGCCCTGCGCTGGCTGGTGGATGGTGTGGACGACGCGCCATCCAGCGGCAAGGTCAAGGGCAGCATCGGCCGGCGCAAGGCCATCGTGGCCAGCAACTTCCGCGTGGCCGGCCTGCCGTTCGGCGACGACGCGGTGTCGGCGGTGCACTTGCCCACGCTGCAGGTCGACTGGGCCCAGGATCCCTTCAGCGGCGGGCGCCTGCGCCTGCGACTCGGCCAGCGCCGGCTCGGTGAACTGGCCGTCACCATCACGTCGCGCCGGGCCGAAGCGGCCCGCGCCTGGGTGCACAAGCTGGTGGCCGACGGCAGCATCGACGAGAGCGATGGCCTGGCGCTGCAGGTCGACCTGCTCGATGCCACCCTGAAGAAGACACTGGCCAGCGTGCAGCTGACCGGCTGCCTGCTGTGCGGCATGGACGAAGAACCGCTGGGCGCCGCCACCGCCGACCGCATGGCCACGCTGACGCTGCGCTTCGACGTGGGCGGCATGCGGCTCACCCTGGCCTGATCCCCGCGGGCCGTTGTTGCCGTGCCTGCATGTCCTTCCCTGGAGATTCCCATGTCTGACGATGCACTCTGGCGCTGGCCAGCACACCGCCTGGCCACCGCCATCCGCAGCGGTGCCATCTCGGCCCGTGAAGCCGTGGCATCCAGCCTGGCCCGGGTGGCCGATGTCAACCCGCGGCTGAACGCCGTCGTCGACGTGATGGCCGACGAGGCCCTGGTCGCCGCCGATGCCGCCGACGCTGCGCGCCGGCGTGGTGACGCCCTGGGCGTGCTGCACGGCGTGCCGGTCACCGTCAAGGTGAACGTCGACACCACCGGCCGCGCCACCACCAATGGCGTGGTGGCCTACCGCGACAACATCGCCACCGAAGACAGCCCGGTCGTGGCCAACCTGCGCCGCGCCGGCGCCGTGGTGATAGCCCGCACCAACACGCCGGCGTTTTCGGTGCGCTGGTTCACCGACAACGCGCTGCACGGCCGCACGCTCAACCCCTGGTCAGCGGCCCACACGCCGGGCGGGTCCAGCGGCGGGGCATCGTCGGCGGTGGCTGCCGGCATGGGCGCCATCGCCCATGGCAATGACCTGGCCGGGTCGGTGCGCTACCCGGCCTACTGCACCGGCGTGGTGGGCCTGCGGCCGTCGTTCGGCCGCGTGCCCGCCTTTCTGCCCAGCGCCCAGGCGGAGCGGCCGCTGTCGATGGCCATGATGTCGGTGCAGGGGCCGCTGGCGCGCGAGGTGGCCGACGTGCGGCTGGCCCTGCAGGCCATGAGCGCCGGCGATGCGCGCGACCCCTGGTGGGTGCCCGCCCCGCTGACCGGGCCGGCCCCTGCCCGGCCGCTGCGCGTGGCCATGACGGTGTGCTGCCAGGGCCAGCCGGCCGACCCGGCGGTGGTGGCCGCGGTGCGCCAGGCCGGTGCCTGGCTGGCCGACGCCGGCTACGTCGTGGAAGAGGTCGAACCCCCCAGCCTGCAGGAAGCCCATGAACTGTGGAACCTGATGGGCAACGACGAGGCGCGCCGCTTCATGTGGCCAGCCATCGAGGCCCATGGCGATGAAGGCGTGCGCCGCTCGTTCGGCTGGATGCTCGATGCCACGCCCGTGCTGGACCACACCGCCCACCTGCTGGCGCTGGCCAAGCGGTCGACCTTGCTGCGGCGCTGGCAACTGTTCCTGGAGCGTTACCCGCTGGTGCTGACGCCAGTGTCCGGCGAGCCGCCCTTCCCCTGGGGCATGGATGTGGACAGCGCCGAATCGATGGCGCGCGTGCTGCGGGCGCAGGAGTCGCAATTCGCCGTGCCGGTGCTGGGCCTGCCGGCGGTGTCGGTGCCCACCGGCATGGCCGGCCCGGTGCCCATGGGCGTGCAGATCATCGGCCCGCGCTTCCGTGAAGACCTGGTGCTGGATGCCGCCGCGGTGATCGAGGCGCGCCGGCCGCCGATGACGCCGATCGACCCCCGCTGACGGCACCACCCTGACGGCACCGGCCGGCGCACGGACGCTGGCCTTGCGTGCCGGCTACCATCGGCAGCGCCGCGCTCCGCGGCGCGCTGGTGCACCTGCCCCCTGCATGGCTTCGAGACTGCCTGTCCTGCTGTTGATCGCCTGCGCCCTGGCGCTGGGCTGGATCCTGCAACCCTTCTGGGGCGCCATCCTGTGGGCGGTGATCATCGCCCTGATCTTCCTCCCGATGTTCCGCCGGATGCTGCCGCGCGTGGGCGGGCGGCGCAGCCTGGCAGCCGGCCTGGTGCTGGGCGTGGTGGTGCTGATCGGCGTGCTGCCGCTCACCCTGCTGGCTGCGTCGCTGGCGCGTGAGGCGGCTGCGCTGTACCAGCAGATCGACAGCGGCGCCTGGCAGCCCGAGCTGGCAGTGCGCCGCATGTTCGGCGCCCTGCCCGCCTGGCTGGTGCGCGTGCTCGAGCAGTTCGGCGTGGCCGACTTCGACAGCGTGCAGCGGCGCATCACCGCCAGCCTGGCGCAGGCGGCACAGCTGATCACCAGCCGCGCGCTGGGCATCGGGCTGGACACCTTCGATTTCCTCACCAGCCTGGCCATCACGCTGTACCTGGCGTTCTTCCTGCTGCGTGATGGCGAGTCGCTGGTGCGCACCATCGCCACCGGGCTGCCGCTGTCGGCCGCGCACCAGCGCGCGC
>JAGOBT010000006.1:13939-22926 GCA_017999135.1 Burkholderiaceae bacterium | reverse complement strand
AAGGGTCGGCACTTTGCGGTCTGGAGTGACCCACATCCCAAACCCGCCTACCTCTTCGCGCTGGTGGCCGGCAACCTGGTCTGCCGCGAGCAGCGCATCCGCAGCCGCTCGGGCCGCGATCACCTGCTGCAGGTCTATGTGCGTGCCGGTGACCTGGACAAGACCGAGCACGCGATGCACTCGCTCATCGCCTCGGTAGCCTGGGACGAGGCCCGCTTCGGCCTGAGCCTGGACCTGGAGCGCTTCATGATCGTCGCGGTGAGCGACTTCAACATGGGTGCGATGGAGAACAAGGGCCTGAACATCTTCAACACGAAGTTCGTTCTGGCCAGCCCCGCCACCGCCACCGACGTTGACTTCGGCAACGTCGAGGCGGTGGTCGGCCACGAGTACTTCCACAACTGGACCGGCAACCGCATCACCTGCCGCGACTGGTTCCAGCTCAGCCTGAAGGAAGGCCTCACCGTCTACCGCGATCAGGAGTTCAGCAAAGACATGGCCGGCAGTCCTGCCAACGACGGGGGCCCCTGCGCCCCGTCGGCCTCCGCCCGCGCGGTCAAGCGCATCGAGGACGTGCGCCAGCTGCGCCAGTTCCAGTTCGTCGAGGACGCCGGCCCGATGGCGCACCCGGTGCGCCCGGACCAGTACCAGGCCATCGACAACTTCTACACCGCCACCGTCTACGAAAAGGGCGCGGAGGTGGTGCGCATGATGGCCACGCTGGTGGGCCGTGGGGGCTTCCGCCGCGGCATGGACCTGTACTTCCAGCGCCACGACGGCCAGGCGGTGACCTGCGACGACTTCGCCCAGGCCATCGCCGATGCCAACCCGGACAGCGCCCTGGCGCTGCGGCTGGAGGGCTTCAAGCGCTGGTACGCGCAGGCGGGCACACCCCGGGTGAGCGCCAGCGGCCAGTTCGACGCCCTGGCAGGCACCTACACCCTGACGCTGGCCCAGCGCGGCCCGGCCACCCCGGGCCAGCCGGAGAAGCTGCCCTTCGTGATCCCGGTGGCGCTGGGGCTGATCGCACCGGACGGCGTGGCCCTGCCCTTGCAGCTGCAGGGCGAAGCCGCGCCCCACGGCACCGAGCGGGTGCTGGTGCTGGACCAGTCGACCCAGACCTGGGTCTTCTCCGGCCTGGGCGAGCCCACCGCGACACCGGTGCCCTCGCTGCTGCGCGGCTTCTCCGCCCCGGTGGTGCTGGAGTGGGCGGCCAGCGAGGCCGAACTCTTCACCCTGCTGGCGCACGACCACGACGCCTTCAACCGCTGGGAAGCCGGCCAGAAGCTGGCCCTGGCCCGCCTGCTGGCCGCTGCCCAGGCCGACGGCGCCGCCGCGCACCTGGACGAGGCCTTCCTGCAGGCCATGCGCCGGGTGCTGCGCGACGAGCAGCTGGACGCCGCCTTCAAGGACCTGGTGCTGACGCTGCCCAGCGAGGCCTACGTGGCCGAGCGCCTGGCCGAACAGGGCGTGCCGATCGACCCGCAGCGCATTCACGCCGCGCGCGAGACGATGCGCCTGCAGTTGGCGCAAAGCCTGCACGACGACTGGGTCTGGGCCTGGGAGACGCACCAGGACAACGGCGGCTACCGGCCCGACCCGCTGTCTGCCGGCCGGCGCGCCCTGGCCAACCAGGCACTGGCCATGCTGGTGCTGGCCGCCGGCCTGCGCCACGACCCGCTGTGGCCCGGCCGGGCCTACCAGCGTGTGAAGGACGCCGGCAACATGACCGACCGCTATGGTGCGCTGGCCGCGCTGGTGCAGGCCCAGGCCGCCCTGGCGGAGCCGGCGCTGGAGCGCTTCCACACCCTGTTCCGCCAGGAGGCGCTGGTGATCGACAAGTGGTTTGCCCTGCAGGCCGGCGCCAGCGAGGTGGACGGTAAGGTCTTTTCCCGCATCAAGGCCCTGGTGCTGCACCCGGACTTCACGCTGAAGAACCCCAACCGCGCCCGCAGCCTGCTGATGGTGATGGCCCAGAACCCGGCGGTGCTGCACCGCAGCGACGCGGCCGGCTACGTGTTCTGGGCCGACAAGGTGGTGGAAATCGACGGCTTCAACCCGCAGCTGGCGGCCCGCCTGGCCCGTGCGCTGGACCGCTGGCGCGCCCTGGCCGAGCCCTACCGCAGCGCAGCGCAGGTGGCGCTGCAACGCATCGCCGCACGCGCCGAGCTGTCGGCCGACACCCGCGAAATCGTCACGCGGGCGCTGGCGGACTGACGCGGACAATCCGCCCCAGTCCTGACGAACCCAAGCCCCGCGGCTGCCCATCCTGTTTTCCGGAGGATCGACGATGAATGAGAAGCGCATTTCCCTGACCCGCTACCTGGTGGAACACCAGCGCGAACACAGCCACATCCAGCCGCAGCTGCGCCTGCTGATCGAGGTGGTGGCGCGCGCCTGCAAGCACATCGCCATCTCGGTGAACAAGGGGGCGCTGGGCGAGGTGCTGGGTTCGGCCGACACCGAAAACGTGCAGGGCGAAGTCCAGAAGAAGCTGGACGTGATCGCCAACGAGGTGCTGATCGAGGCCAATGAATGGGGCGGCCACCTGGCGGCCATGGCCTCCGAGGAGATGGACAGCATCCACGTGGTGCCGCACCGCTACCCTCAGGGTGAGTACCTGCTGCTGTTCGATCCGCTGGACGGCTCGTCCAACATCGACGTCAATGTGTCGATCGGCACCATCTTCTCGGTGCTGCGCAAGGTCAGCAACCACCGCGGCGTCAGCGAGGAGGATTTCCTCCAGCCGGGCAAGCAGCAGGCCGCCGCCGGCTACTGCGTCTACGGCCCGCAGACCACCCTGGTGCTGACCTTCGGCGACGGCGTGGCGATGTTCACCCTCGACCGCGAGACCGGCTCCTGGGTGCTGACGCAGGATCAGGTGCAGATCCCGGCGGACACCAGGGAGTTCGCCATCAACATGTCGAACATGCGCCACTGGGCCGACCCGGTGAAGCGTTACATCGACGAGTGCCTGGCCGGCAAGGAAGGCCCTCGCGGCAAGGACTTCAACATGCGCTGGGTGGCCTCGATGGTGGCCGACGTGCACCGCATCCTGACCCGCGGCGGCGTCTTCCTGTACCCCTGGGACCGTCGCGAGCCGAACAAGCCCGGCAAGCTGCGCCTGATGTACGAGGCCAACCCGATGGCCTTCCTGGTCGAGCAGGCCGGTGGCCAGGCCACCAACGGCACGCAGCGCATCATGGACATCAACCCGAGCGCGCTGCATGAGCGCGTCAGCGTGATGCTGGGCTCGAAGAACGAGGTGCAGCGCGTCACCGACTACCACCGCGACGCGGCACCGAGCTGACCTGCACCCGGCAACGCAGAAGGAGCAAAGGGCGCACCTCGGTGCGCCCTTTGCTCATGGAGGGCCGCTCCAGGCCGCCGAGTTCTCCCGGCCCCTCGGGCCACTCAGCGGCGTGGCGAGGCTGCGTCTGTCGTTGCAGCGGCCATCTCGGGCGCCAGCCAGGGCAGCAGCCCGGCTCCGCTGGCGCGCAGCTGCAGCGTGGCCTGGAAGCCATCGTGCAGCGCATTGATGTAGGCCACCCGCAGCTGATAGTGCTCGCTCTCCGCGGACATCAGATCGAACAGCGAGCGCCGGCCGAGCTTGGACCACTGCTCGTAGGTGGAGTTGCGCACCTGGTCGCTGTCGGCCAGCACCCCGGCGTAGTGGTTGACGCGGAGGAAGGAGGTGCGGGCGGCGTCGTGGTAGGTGCTGGCGGTCTTGCTGCGCTCGGTGACCAGCGCTTCCTGCGCCCGCCGTGCCGCCAACGCCCTCTCGCTGGCGGCCTTGGCCGCGGCGTTGATGGCGCCCCCGTCGTCGAGGGTGTAGGCCAGCGTCAGCCCGGCATTCCAGGCCGCCGAATTGACCTGGGCGTTGCGCCCGGCGTTGGTGCCCACCTGCCAGCGCAGCTGCGGTGAACCTTCGGCCTGGGTGGCCTTGGCCAGGCTTTCCTGGGCATCGGCCTGCAGGCGCAGCTGCCGCACCTCCGGGCTGGACTGGATCTCCTCCAGCACCTGCTGCAGCGGCGGCAGCTCCAGCAGCGGCACCCCCACCGCGCCCCAGGGCGCCACGTTACCACCCACCATCAGGCGCAGCCGGGCATCGGCCTGGCGCAGCGCGGCCACCGCCTCGTCGCGGGAAATCTCGGCCTGGCGCTGCCCCTTGCGGGCCTGCACCAGCTCGCTGGCACGGCCGCGGTCCTGCGCCACGATGCGCTCCAGCGACTGGGTCAGGCAGCTCATCTTGGCCACGTACTGCTGGTACACGCGCAACTGCAGCCGGTAGCGGTTGCGGTCCAGCACGGTGGCCAGGGTCTCGCGCACCGCCTTCTCCCGCACCGACAGCAGGCCGGAACCGCTGGACTCCAGCAGCCGCTTGCGGTACTGGCCCTGCTGGTCGAGGCGCCCACCGTCGTACAGCGGTGCCGACAGGGTCAATGAGGCAGATCCGGTGCCCGATGCGCCCTGGGTGTGCCCATCCACCCGCGACTGCCCGACGCCCAGTCCGCCGCCCAGCTGCAGGGTGGGGGACTGACCCGCTTCGGTGGACTTCAAGTCCCAGCTGGCCGCCTGGCGGCTGTGCTCGCCACCCCGCACCTCGGCACTGCCGGCCACCGCCTCGCGCGCCAGGCTGCCCAGTTGATCCAGGCCATTGCCGGCGCTCATGCCATCAAACAGCGCCGACGGGCCGATGCGCCCCACCTCTGGCAGCACCGGCACACCGCTGCGGGCCTCGTTGGGGTCCTCGCAGTAACCGGCAGCCTGGGCGGCAGAGGCCGCACAGGCCAGGCACAGGGCGGACAGCAAAGGCTTCAGTCGGGGATGGGGTCGGGGGGGGCTCGATCGAACGGCGGTCATGCGGTCGGTTCTCCTCTCAGGCTGCGGCCCACCGGGGGCGCTGGACAGTTCTTCAGCGTTCGCGCAGCGCCTCGGTGCCCTTGAACAGCGGCTTGAGCAGGTACTGCATCACCGTGCGGTCACCGGTGCGGATCTCCACCGAGGCGGTCATGCCCGGCAGCACAGGCAGCGGCTGCCTGTCCTTGGCCAGCAGCGTCGACACGTCGGTGCGGATGCGGGCGCGGTAGTAGCTGCTGTCGTTGCCGCCGCGTCCGTCCTCGCCGAGGGCATCGGGGCTGATGTACTCGATCGTACCCTTGAGGCCCCCGTAACTGAAATAATCGTAGGCACTCAGTTTGATCTCGGCCGGCAGTCCGACACGCACGAAGCCGATGTCCGCCGGCTTGATGCGCGCCTCGACCAGCACCCGCTCGGTCAGCGGCACGATCTCCAGGATCGGTGCTCCGGCGCCCACCACCCCACCGACGGTGTGCACCCGGATGTTCTTGACGATGCCGCGCACCGGCGACTTCAGCACCGTGCGCTGCAGGGCATCCTCGCGCACCACCTGCTGTTCACCCAGCTGGGCCAGCTCGGTGCGCACCCGCAGCAGTTCGGTGGAGGCCTCCTGACGGAAGCGGTTGCGCCGCTCCTGCATCTGCATCTGCAGATCGTTGCGCTGGCGGCGCAGGCGCATCACCTCCACCTCGGACATCAGGCCCTGCTCGGCCATGGTCCTTGCGGTGTTCAGTTCGCTGTCGAGCAGGCCGATGCTGCGGCGTGTCAGGTCCACCGCCTCCTGCAGCGCCTGCTGGCGGGCCTGGTAGGCCTCGGTCTCGGCGGCCACAACGGCGCTGTGGATCCTGACCTCGGGCGGAAAACTCAGCGGCCGGCCGGACACCTCGGCCAGCAGCCTGGCCGCGGTGGCGCGCAGGGCGGTCTGTTTGGCCAGGCCCTCGTTCTGTTGCGCGGTGACGCGGGTGGGGTCAAGCTGCGCCAGCTCCTCGCCGGCCTGAACCACCGCGCCCTCGCGCACGAACAGGGCGCGCAGGATGCCCGCCTCCAGGCTGGCGATCACCTGCTCACGCGCCTCCGGCACGATGCGGCCCTCGGCCCGGGTGACGATGTCCACCTTGGCGTAGACCGCCCAGGCCAGCGCCGCGGCCACCACGATCACCAGCAGGTACAACACCCACACCGCCTGCGGCGCCCCCTCCTGCACCAGGGCCGAACGCACACCGCTGAGCAGCTTTTCATCGCCCTTCACAAAGCGCCCCGGCGACGGCCGGATCACCTGGCCGCTGCGTTGGCGGGTGGGCAGCGCCTCGGTCAGCAGCGGCGGTTCCGTCCCCTGCGGCGGGCCTGACGGCCGACCCGGCAGGGCCTCGGAGGCCGGCACCCGCGCCACTCCCAATGGGATGCCCACCATCTGGGGCTGGCGACGCTTCAGGGAGAATCCACCGCCCTTCTTCACCGCCTTCCGGGCTGCGGTGGCGGGCGTGTCCGCGCCGCCGGCGGTCTGCGCCGGCTCCTGAGCTGTGGATGGCCGGCTCCATCGACCCAGCAATCGACGCCACAGCGGCCGAGCGGCAGGGCCGTCGGAGGCGGAGGTGGAGGCGGAGGGGGCGGGGTTTGCAGCGGCCATGTCGTTCAAAGGTGCTCAGGCCACCACGTTCAACGCGGTGGCGGAGGGCATCGGGGCACCGACCGTACCGGCCACTTCGGCGGCACCCGGCACGTTGCGCTGCGCCGGGCGCTGACTGGCCAGGGCGGCCAGCACCTTCATCTTCGGCCCATCGACGATCACCTTGCCGCCGTCCATCACCACGATGCGGTCGACCAGGTCCAGCAGCGCCGGGCGGTGCGTCACCACCACCAGGGTGCGGTCGGTCACCACACCCTTGAGCTGGTGGATGAACTGCTGTTCGGTCTGGGCGTCCATCGAGCTGGTGGGTTCGTCCATCAGCAGCACCTGCGGCTGGGTCACCAGGCAGCGCGCCAGGGCCACCAGTTGCCGCTGACCGCCGGAGAGCATGTTGCCGCCCTCCCCCACCGGCATGTCCAGCCCCAGCGGGTGGGCTGCGGCCATCTTGTCCAGGCCGGTCAGGCGCAGCACCTCCGGCAGGGATTCGGCCAGCGCGTGCGGTCGGCCGAGCAGGATGTTCTCGCGCAGCGAGCCGCGGAACAGCCGCGGCTCCTGTGCCACAAAGCCGACATGGGCACGGTAGTCGGCCGGGTCGAGCTGCCGCAAGTCGATGCCGTCCACCTCGGTGTAGCCTTCGCTGGGCAGGTAGAGCCCGGCCAGCAGGCGCAGCACGGTGGACTTGCCGCTGCCGATCTTGCCCAGGATGGCCACCCGCTCGCCGGCTGCAATGTTCAACTGCAGCTCCTTGAGCACGGAGGGCCCGGCCTCCTGCCCGGCGTTGCGGTAGGAGAAGCTCACCTCCCGCAGCCCCAGCTGGCCCTGGATGTGGTTGCGCGGCAGGTAGCGCCGCTCATCGTCGCGTTCGCTGGGCTGGGCCATCAGCTGGTCCAGCATGCGCAGGGCCACGCGGGCGCCCTGGTAACGCGAAGCCAGCCCCACCACCCCGGACAGCGGCGCCACCACCCGGCCGGCGAACATCACCGCCGAGATCAGCGCGCCCCCCGTCAGCTGCCCCTCATGGATCAGGTGCACGCCCCAGACCAGCATCACCACCGTGATCAGCTGCTGCGACACCATCGTCACGTTGTTCACCCAGGCCGACACGGCGCGGGCGCGCAGCGAGCTGTGCGCTGCGGCCGCGTTGGCCTGCTCGTACTGGCGCTGGAAGTGGCCCTGGGCGCTGGCAGCGCGGACCGCTTCCATGCCTTCCATCGTCTCGATCAGCAGGCCGTGCATGTCGGCCTGCTGGCGCTGGTTGGCACTCATGGCCCGGCGCAGCACCGCCTGCATGCCGACCGTCATCAGCAGGATCAGCGGCACCGCCACCAGCATCACCAGCACCAGGTCCCCCCCCACCAGCCAGATCATGCCGATGAACAGGAAGATGAACGGCAGGTCGCTGATGGCCGACATGGTGGCCGAGGTGGAGAACTCCCGCACCACCTCCAGCTGCGCCAGGTGGTGGGCGAAGGAGCCAGCCGACTCCGGCCGGTGCTCCAGCCGGATCGACAGCGCCTTGCGGAACAGGATGGCGCCCAGCATCAGGTCGGCCTTCTTGCCGGCGGTGTCGATCAGGTGGCTGCGCAGCTGCCGCGCGAACAGGTCGAACACCACCGCCAGCACCGCGCCGGCGGCCAGCGACCACAGCGTCACGAAGGCCTGGTGCGGAATCACCCGGTCGTACACCACCGAGGTGAACAACCCCACCACCAGCACCAGCACATTGCTCAGCAGCGCCGCCAGCATCGCACCGCGGTAGTACGGCATGAAGCGCCGCAGCGTGCCCCAGAGCCAGTGCCGCCCGCCCAGCTGCAGTTCGTCGCTGTAGGCCGCTGCGCCGCCGCTGCCCACGCTGACGCGCGGGCTGGCAAACAAGACCAGGCCACTGTAGGCCTCCAGCAGCTCGGCCTCGCTGGCCAGCACCTCCACCGGTGCCTGCTGCGGCTCGGTGGGAGGCATCAGGATGCGGTAACGCAGGGTCTGCCCCTGCAGCACCCGTTCGGTCAGGATGCAGGCATCCCCGCCCTGCAGGATCAACACCGCAGGCAGCAGCAGCGCCAGGATCTGCCCGGGTTCACGCTCCACCAGGGAGGCGTTGAAACCGGCTTCCTGCAGCACCCGCAGCGCCAGCGGTGGCGTCAGCGTCTGTGCGATGCCGGGGCCGGCCAGCAGCGACTGCGCGCTGCGCGGGCGGCCATGGTGCTCGCACAGCCACACCAGCGACTGCAGCAGCGGGTCGTCGGGCGCGGGAGCTGGGTGGGCGGTGGGTTCGGACATCGGTCGGGGATCGCTTCGGGGTCCCGGTTCAGACTTTGAGCCCGAACAGGTCGGCCGCGGCATCGGCCATCTGCCGCACCCGCTGATCGCCGTGGTGGCCCTCCAGGGCCAGGCGGTGACGAGCGGCGATGCCGTCACGGCCGCCTGCGTTGAACAGGGCCAGGCCGCGGGCCACCACCTCGCGAGGGTCCACCACGTCCTGCGGACCGTAGAACACCACATG
>JAGOBT010000006.1:0-13839 GCA_017999135.1 Burkholderiaceae bacterium | reverse complement strand
GACCAGCGCCCCGGCCAGGTGTTGGATGCGCTGGCGGCGCAGATCCGGATCGGACGCCTGGAACCAGCCCTTCTCCAGCACCTCCACCGGCAGGTCCTCCAGGCCGGGGACTCGGCAGTCGAAGCCACCCAGGTTGGCGCTCAGGCAGATGCGGCTGGGGCGTTGCCCGTTCAAGCGCTCGCGCAGGCGGCGGCTGCGCCCCTGCTTGAGGGCCGCAAGGCGGAACAGCGCGTCCTGCTGGGCGTGCTGCATGCAGTCGCTGCTCCAGCGCGAGGGAAAGTCGCGCTGCGCCACGCCCTGGAAAGCTTCAAGGAGGAATTCACTCATCAAGGGCTCCCTGCCGGCGGGTCGGGTCGGCTCGGTCCACAAAGTCGATTCAGGCGGCCACGCCCGCTTCGTTCTCGAGGGTCGTCACGGCCGGGGCGCAGACCGCCTCCGGCAGGCTGCGCTGCGCAACGGCAGGTGGCACGGTCGCGGGCACAGGAGCTGCAGCGGTCGGGGCGACGGCCGGGACGGCGGTTCGGGCCGCCAGAGCCATGCTGCGCGGCGAGCGAAGGCCGAGCAGGGACTCGAAGTAGGCGATCGTCTCCCCCAGGCCTTCTTCCAACTGGATGCGGGGCTCCCAGTCCAGCAGGCGGCGGGCGCGGGTGATGTCCGGGCAGCGCTGCATCGGGTCGTCGTGCGGCAGGGGGCGGTACACCAGTTCGGAGCGCGACCCGGTCAGCCGCAGCACCGCCTCGGCCAGCTCGCGCACCGTCAGCTCCACCGGGTTGCCGATGTTGACCGGGCCGACCACGTCGTCGGCGGTGCCCATCAGCTTCATGCAACCGCGGATCAGGTCGTCCACGTACTGGAAGGAGCGGGTCTGCTGCCCGCTGCCGTACAGCGTGATCGCCTCGCCCTTGAGCGCCTGCACGATGAAGTTGGACACCACCCGGCCGTCGTTGGGGTGCATGCGCGGGCCGTAGGTGTTGAAGATGCGCATCACCTTGATGCGCAGGCGGTGCTGGCGGTGGTAGTCGAAGAACAGCGTCTCGGCGCAGCGTTTGCCTTCGTCGTAGCAGGAGCGGATGCCGTTGGGGTTGACATGGCCCCAGTAGTCCTCCGGCTGCGGGTGCACCTGCGGGTCGCCGTAGACCTCGCTGGTGGAAGCCTGCAGGATCTTGGCGCCCACCCGCTTGGCCAGGCCGAGCATGTTGATGGCCCCATGCACGCTGGTCTTGGTGGTCTGCACCGGATCGTGCTGGTAGTGCACCGGCGAGGCAGGGCAGGCGAAGTTCCAGATCTCGTCCACCTCCAGGTACAGCGGGAAGCAGACGTCGTGGCGCATCAGCTCGAAGCGCGGATGGCCCAGCAGGTGCTCCACATTGCGCCGCGTGCCGGTGAAGAAGTTGTCGACGCAGATGACCTCGTCGCCCCGCGCCAGCAGCTGCTCGCAGAGGTGGGAGCCAAGGAAACCGGCACCGCCGGTGACCAGGCTGACGGTGCGTTCGTGGATGCTCATCGAAGGGCCTCGTTCGCTGTGAAGCATGGGCCCAGGGCATTGCGGTGCCGCTGCGGCCTGTCTGCGCACCGCCTGGAGCCGAAGGCAACCGGGGGGTGGGGGCATCGATGAGGATGGTGCCGGGCGGGCCCGGGCCGCGCTGGCGGAGGAAGGTGGCTTTTTGCCCCCAATCCACCGCTTGGCAGCAGGCCCCGTGCGGAGCCGGTCGATCTGGTCGATCTGGTCGATCTGGTCGATCAGGCCTCAGGCCGGTTCGGTCTGGCGCCGGAGCGCTGGCGTATGGGACGCCGCCGGCCCTGGCCGCTGCACCGCCGCGCCGGCCTGTGGCGCAGCTGCCGTGGCCGGTGTCAGGTGCGGGTTGCCGTCGGTGCGCTCCACGGTCCAGCCGTGGGCGGCGAGCCTTCCCTGCAGTCCCGCATCGGCCAGCAGCGCCGGGTCCTTGAAGAAGATGGTCAGCAGGTAGTTCCACTTCTCCTGGTTCTGCTCACAGCGCGCCTGCAGCTGGGCGACCGCCTGCGTCATCTGCACGAACAGCGGATCGGCAGGATCGGCGCGGGCAAACTCGCAGCCGGCGATGTAGACGTCCTGCAGGTTCTTGCAGGCGTAGCCGGGCAGGTTCAGGCCCAGCGCCAGCTTCTGTACCTCGCGCCGGGACATCGAGTAGACGTAGTTGCCCACCCGCTCGTAGGCATGGCGGGGCTCGCCGGCGCGGGTCGGGAAGTCCGCCCACTGGTCCTGCGGCTCGATCAGCACCACAGCCCGCCGCGCCACCCGCAGCATCTCGTAGACGCCCAGGTAGGGCCGGCGCATGTGGTGGTAGGCCTCCTTGCAGAGCACGCCGTCGAACTGGCCGTCGGCGAAGGGCAGGTCCTCCGCATTGGCCTGGGCGTACTTCTGGATGTGGCCCTCGGCCAGGCTGCGGCGCAGGGTGCCCGCGCCGATGTCGGTGCTCAGCACGTCCTGGAAGCCTTCGTTGAGCAGGATCCAGCTGTCGTGACCGCAGCCGTCGCCCACCGTCAGCCAGGCGTCGTCGCGGGTCTGCAGCACGTCGATCAGCGGCTCCATGAAGCGGCGGTGCCGCCAGTGGTTGGCCGTGCCGGCATCCCACCAGGTGGGGTAGAGCTGCTGGTGCAGCTCGTCGTCGAAGAAGTTGTCCCAGTGGTTGATGTGCAGCTGGTCGGAGGAACTCATGGCCAAGCCCTCCCCTTCAAGCCGCCACCGGCAGGGCCACCTTGCGCATCTGGCTGAGCAGGTGCACGCCGCGCCACTCCTGCGACAGCATCTGGAAGGCGCCCCGGAAGCCGTAGGCGGAGGCCCAGCGGTTGACTTCGTCGAAGTACAGCGGGAAGGTCTCTTCGGTGATGAAGTTGACGTGCGTCGGGTCGCGGAAGGTGGCGCCGTGCGGGTAGGCCGGGGTGAAGGACATGAAGATGCCGCCCGGCTTGAGCACGCGGTGGATTTCGTTCATCACCTCGATGAAGGCGTTGCGGCGCTGCGGCGCGTAAATCAGCCGCGGGATGTGCTCCAGGAAGTCGTGTGCGGTGACGTAGTCGAAGGAGGCATCCGGAAAAGGAATCGGCTCGACCACCAGGTCGGCCTTGACCACCTGGGCTTCGGCATCGTTGCGCACATCGATGCCGTAGGCCTCCTGGGCGTTGTAGGGGTTCTTCGGCTTCAGGCCGCAGCCGAGGTCGAGGGACTGGGTCATGGCGGGTTCCTCCGGAAGGTTCTGGGGACAGCGGGGGTCCACTGGGGATGGCTGGGGACAACGGGGGATGGATGACGGTCGGCGGATCAGGCGGCCGCCGGCATCGCTTCGGCCAGCAGGGGTGCCGCGGCCAGGAACTGGGCGTTGACCGCCGGGCCGGGAGCGGCCTGCGGCGGCGGGGCATCGCCCAACTGCTCCTGCCAGAAGGCGGGGTTGTGTTTGCGCCAGGCATGCACACCCATCGGCAGGCGGCCCTGGATGGCGTGGTAGCGCTCCGGCGCGAGCTCCAGCGCAAACAGCGCCGCGGCCATCTCGCCGGGCAGCACGAAGTCCACCGACAGCGTGCCCAGCACGGCAAAGAACAGGTCCTCGCTGGAGCCGGTGTGGCGGAACAGCTCGGCGGCCTGCGGGAACTCCTCCAGCAGCGCCACGCACTTGCGGATGCGCCGCAGGCTGAAGCCGCCGTTGCCCACCTTGGCCCGCACGCGCTGGATGTGGCCGCCGACAAAACGGTCCAGCTCCACGTTCACCTCGATGCCCTGCGGCCAGGGGGCGCCCACATAGTCGTAGGGCTGGCCGGCCCAGTGGTCCAGTTCGTCGGACAGCAGGATGGCGTCGGTCTGCAGCACCAGCATGAACTCATGCCGGTCGAAGCTGCGGTAGAAGTCCGGCGACAGCATCAGCAGGTTGTAGCCCTTGACGGAGGCAAAGAACTCGTCGTCAAAGCGGCGCACCCCCACCTGGGGCCAGCGCTCCTGGTACCAGCGCAGGTCCAGGCTGCGCGGTGCGATGAAATACACCGGGCGGCCCGCCAGCAGCGGCAGCGAGCGCATCAAGGCATAGACCTCGTCACGCGGCAGCTGGGGGCGGTACAGCGGAATGACGACCGCGGTGCGATCGAGACGGGCGCAGGGGATGCGGGTCATGGTGAACAACGCTCCGGGCGATCAGGACAGGGTTGCGGCGCGCTCCAGCACCAGCAGCAGGCCGGCGTGGGCGAAGTCCTGGCGGCCGGGCCAGCGGGCCTGCAGCTGCGCCAGCAGGTGGGGTGGTACCGGCTGCTCGAACACCGGATGGATGAGCAGCGGGCGCAGGCTGCAGCGCTGCACGATCTCGCGGTAGTCGTCCAGGAAGTGCCGGCTGATGTGCGGCGACTGGTGCACGAAGTAGACGATGCGCCGCGCGGTGGCCGCATCGCAGCCGCTGGCCAGCAGGTGGTCGAACAACTCCATCGGCCGCATCGTCAGGTGCCCCCAGGGCGGGATGGGCGAGTGGGTGAAGTTGTAGCGCTGGCCCTTGGCGTCCTCGATCTCCGGCAGGTGGTGGCCGAAGGCGGAGGACCACAGCGGCGAAAACAGCGTGAACAGCCGCCCACCCGGGCGCAGCGCGTCGCGCATGCGCTCCAGCGCCTCCGGCAGCTGGGCGATGTGCTCGAAGGCAGCGATGGAGAACACCAGGTCGAAGTGCCCGTGCAGCGACGCCGGCAGGTCCTCGATGCGGCCGAACAGCACCTGGTGCGGCTGCAGCGTGGCAGCGCTGGCCTCGGCCAGGCGGTGGCGCGGCCCACCCTGGGCCGGCGGGGTGCCCTGCACATGGCCGGTGCTGAGTGTCTCGGTCCAGTAGTCGGCCTCCTCCACCGCCACCCACTGTTCGGCACCGTAGGTGTCCAGCACCAGCGACGCCGGCAGGCTGCCGCCGACTTCCAGCACCTTCTTGCCACGCAGACCCACCAGGGAGTCGGCCTGCTCGCAGAATGGGATGTGGTAGCTCAGCCCGTGGCGGGCCTGCAGGGCGGCGATGTCGGTGGCGTTGCGCATGGCGTTTGAAGTGGACAGGTTGACGATCTGCGATCAGCAGTCAGCAGTCAGCAGTCAGCGAGGGGCGCGGGGCTCCGGGCGCTGCGTTCAGGGGGCCAGTGCGTCACGGGCTCCGCCCAATCGGGCGGCACGCACCATGGCGATGTAGCTGGACTCCAGGTCGCGCACAAAGCCGTCGGTGTCGAACAGGGCGCTGCGCTGCTGCTGCAGCCCGGCCAGACGCTGGCGCAGGTCGGCACGGCGCTGCGGATTCCTTGCCAGGGCCAGGGCCAGGGCCTCATAGGCCTCGGCGCTGTCGGTCACCAGCTCCGGCAGTCCGGCCGCATTCAGCAGGCTGGAGGCCACCCGTGCCGGGAAGGACTGGCCGCGGTAGGTCACCACCGGCAGGCCGGCCAGCAGGGCGTCCGCTGCGGTGGTGTGGGCGTTGTAGGGGTGCGTGTCCAGGAACAGGTCGGCCTGTCGGTAGCGGGCCAGGTGGTCCTCCACCCGCGGCACCCGCTGGGCAAACACCAGGCGCTGCGGCGCAATGCCGGCGCGCTGCGCCTCCTCGCGCAGGTGGCGCTGGGACAGCTCGCTGCGCGACATCAGCCACAGCACACTGCCCGGCACCTGGGCCAGCAGCCGCATCCACACCGCAAACATGTGCGGGGAGATCTTGTAGTCGTGGTTGAAGCTGCAGAACACCACGCCGTCTTCGGGCAGGCCGCACTCGGCCCGGCTGGGGGTGCGCTCGGCGAGGGTGAGCCCGGAGGCCGGCGGCAGGTAGGCGTCCGGCAGGTAAACCACCCGCTCGTCGTAGAAGCGGTGGTGCTCCGGCGGGATCACATGCCGGTCGGCCAGGATGTAGTCCATGTAGTCGGTGCCCAGCGTGCCGGGGTAGCCGAGGTAGTTGACCTGCACCGGTGCGGGTCGCTGGGCAAAGATCTCGCTGCGCGAGTCGGAGGTGAAGCCGGCCAGGTCCACCGCGATGTCCACCTCCAGCTCGCGCATGCGCTGGGCGATCTGCCGGCTGCCCATCGTGCGGGCGTCGATGAAGTGCTCGAAGGCGCCCTGGATGCGTGCGCGCAGCAGGCTGCCGTCGTCGCTGCCGATGGAAATCGCGAGGGTCTCGAAGCGGCTGCGGTCGTGGCGCTCGAAGATGCCGGCCATCAGGTGACCCACCGGGTGCTCGCGCAGGTCCGGCGACACATAGGCCAGGCGGATGCGCTCGTGCCGGTACACCTCACCGCGCCACAGCGGCTCGGCCGACTTGGGGTAACGCTGGGCGGTGAACAGCCGGGCGCAGCGCTGGTGGTCCTCGGCCGAATCGCTCAGGGCCATCAGCCCCAGCGATTTGCAGCTGCGCTGGCCGGCGCGCAGGCCGTCGAGCACGCGCTGCTTGAGTGCATCCGCATCGTGCCAGTCGCACACATGCAGCCGCTCGTAGGCCAGCAGGCCCACGCCGTAGTCGTAGCCGGGGTTGAGCGTGAGCAGGCGCTCCAGCATGCGCTGGGCGTCCTCGCTGCGCTTGAACTCGGTGAGCAGCACCGCGCAGTTGGCCAGCGCGGTCTGGTGGTTGGGCTGGGTGATCAGCACCCGGTTGAAGCGCTCCAGTGCCAGCCCGTGGCGGTGCAGGTCGCGCAGCAGCACACCGCTGTTGATCAGCACCTCGCTGTAGTCGGGCTGCAGCGCCAGCGCGCGGTCGTAGCTGGCCAGCGCCTCCTCGCGGCGGCCCAGCCCCTGCAGGGCGGTGCCGTGGGCAAACCACAGGGGCGCAAAATGGCCCGCCGCCTGCACCGCCGCGTCCAGCAGCGCCATGGCCGCGGGCACGTCCGGCTGCTTGAGCAGGATCACCGCCAGCGAATACAGCGCCGCCGGGTCGGCCGGGAAGGCGCCCAGGTAGCGCCGCAGCAGCCGTTCGGCCTCGCCCACCTGACCCTGGTGCTGCAGGTCGATGGCGCGCAGCAGCAGGTTGCGGTCGATCGCCGGCGCAGCCAAGGTCGCCGCGGGCGCGGCGGGCGCGACCGGAGGGCCGGGGTCAACGACGGTGGCTTGAGCGACAGGGGCTTCGGCAAGGGCGGCAGCGGCCATGGCGGAATCGGTTCCTCGGCGGGATCCGCCCCGCAGACCGGGACGATTTCCATCGTTGGATCCTCACCGCAGGCCGCCTTGGCCAATCGCTGGATTCGCAGCCTCAACCCGGCCCAGTTCTGCGCCGGGCCCTCACGCGGCCACGCCTGCCGGGGTGGCGAACACCCCGGCAGGCGGGCAACGGGTCGGGGCGGCCCATCGGCCGCCCCCTCACCTCGCGGCTGGCGTCAGATCAGGGGCTGCTGCCGCAGCAGATCGTCCATGGAGATCTGATGCTGGGCCAGTGCCAGCGCGGTGGCATCCGCGGCCGCGGCTTCGCCGGCCGCAGCAGCAGCAGCAGTCGCTGCCGTGGCCGCGGCGGTCGGGGCAGCCGTTGCAGCTGCTGCAACGGCGTCTTCTCCAGCGATCTCACCCAGCAGGTCGGTCGGCGCCTCGGCCAGCAGCTCGCCGAGCTGCACCTGCGGCGTTGCCGCTGCGGTGCTGCCTGTCGCAGCGCCGGCCTCTGCCGAAGTCTGCTTGGCGAACCACACATCGGCCATGTCGCGGCTGCTGCCGTCGGCCAGGGTGTAGCTGGAGGTCAGGCCCAGCAGGTTGCCCTGGTCGGTGCCCTGGCCGGCCGCAGCGTTCAGGTCCATCGACACGATGCCCAGGTCCGCCAGCGTGCGCAGTTCACCACCGTCGCTGACGCCGTCGGAGTCCGCATCCACCCAGACCTTCAGCTCGTTGAAGGCCGCGTCCGCCGCGCTGATGCTGCCGTCCTGGTTGCTGTCCAGGTCGGCCAGCGCCGCGTAGCCGTGGCCGGCGCGGCTGCCGCTGGCCAGCTGGGTGCCGCTGCCGAACAGCTCCGTGCCATCGACGATCTGGCCGTCGCCGTTCAGGTCGCGCACCAGCAGGCCGTCGGTGGCCGAGACCCAGCCCACCTGCTCGGCCGTGCCGGAGGCGTCCACGTCGAAGCTCACGCCCTGGCTGGCCGACAGGGTGCGCACCCCGTCACCATCGAGGTCGAGCACCAGCGGGGTGGCGCCGATCATGGCGTCGAGCTGCGCGCCGTCCATCACCGCGATGTCACCGGTCTCGAAGGCCGAGATCTGCGTCATCGACATCGCTGCGATGTCCTGGGTCTGCAGGGCCACCACCTGGTCGCTGGTCAGCGCGACGATCTGGTCGGTGGTCAGCGCCTGGATCTGAACCGAGGTGAAGGCCACGATCTGGGCCGTGGTCAGCGCCTGGATCTGGTCGGTGGTGAAGGCCTCGATCAGCGTGGTGCTCAGCGTCGCGAAGTCCGCGGTGGTGATGGCCACCAGGTCCTCGGTCTGCAGCGCCTGGATCTGCTCGGTGGTGATGGCCTCCAGCTGGGTGGTGGTCAAGGCCACCAGGTCGGCGGTCTCCAGTGCCACGATCTGGTCGGTGGTCAGGGCTGCCACCTGGGTGGTGGTCAGCGCCGCCACCTGGCTGGTGGTCAGTGCCTGCACGTCATCGGTCTGCACCGCCTGCAGCTGGGTGGTGGTCAGCGCCGCCACCTGGGCCGTACTCATGGCCTCCACCTGTTCGGTGGTCAGCGAGGCCACCTGGTCGGTGGTCAGCGCCTGCAGGGTGCTGGTGTGGATGGCCCGCAGGTCCGCCGTCTCCAGCGCGGCCACCTGGTCGGTGGTCAAGGCCTCCAGCTGGGTGCTGCCCCAGGCCGCGATCTGCACGCTGGTCAGGGCGACCAGGTCTTCGGTCTGGATCGCCTGCACCTGCTCGGTGGTCAGGGCGTTCAATTGCGTGCTGCGCAGTGCCGCCGCCTGTTCCGTGGTCAGCGCGACGATCTGGTCGGTGGTCAGGGCCGCCACCTGGTCGGTGGTGAACACCGCCACCTGGGCCGTGGTCAGCGACTCCAGATCGGCCGTCTCCAGCGCCTGCACCTGATCGGTGGTCAGCGCGGCGATCTGCGAGGTCTTGAGTCCGGCCGCCTGCTCGGTGGTCAGGGCGGCCACCTGGTCGGTGGTCAGGGCCGCCACCTGCCGGGTGGTCAGGCCGCCCAGCTGGGTGGTGCTCAGGGCCTGCAGGTCGTCCGTGGCGATGGCCTGCACCTGCTCGGTGGTCAGGGCCGCCAGCTGCGTGCTCTTGAGCGCCGCCGCCTGCTCAGTGGTCAGGGCCTCCACCTGCTCGGTGGTCAGCGCGCTGATCACCGAGCTGCGAATGGCAGCCAGGTCGTCCGTCTCCAGCGCCTGCACCTGCGCGGTGCTCAGCGCCGCCAGCTGGGTCGAGCCCATGCCGGCCAGCTGCGCACTGGTCAGCGCGACGATGTCGTCCGTGCCGATGGCCTGCACCTGCTCGGTGTTGAGCGCCGCCAGTTGCGTGGTCTTCAGCGCCGCCGCCTGTTCGGTGGTCAGTGCGTCCACCTGCGCGGTGGTCAAGGCGGCCACCTGGGCGGTGGTGAGTGAGGCCACCTGGCGGCTGTCCAGCACCGCGATGTCGTCCGTGCCGATGGCCTGGATCTGCTCGGTGGTCAGGGCGGCCAGCTGCGTCGTCTTCAGCGCCGCGGCCTGCTCGGTGGTCAGGGCGTCGATCTGCTCGGTGGTCAGGCTGCCGATCACCGTGCTGCGGATGGCCGCCAGGTCCGCTGTCTCCAGCGCCTGCACCTGGGCGGTGGTCAGCGCCGCCAGTTGGGTCGAGCCCATCTGGCCGAGCTGGGTGCTGGTGAGAGCGGCGATGTCGTCGGTGCCGATGGCCTGCACCTGTTCGGTGGTCAGGGCCGCCAGCTGCGTGCTCCGGAGCGCCGCGGCCTGATCGGTGGTCAATGCGTCGATCTGCGCGGTGGTCAGCACCGCCACCTGCCGGGTGGTCAGGCCGATCAGCTGGGCCGTGCCCAGCGCGGCGATGTCGTCCGTGCCGATGGCCTGCACCTGTTCAGTGGTCAGGGCCGCCAGTTGCGTGCTCTTGAGTACTGCGGCCTGCTCGGTGGTGAAGGCCTCCACCTGCTCGGTGGTGAGTGCCGCGATCACCGTGCTGCGGATGGCAGCCACGTCGGCCGTCTCCAGCGCCTGCACCTGCGCCGTGGTCAGGGCCGCCAGCTGGGTGGACCCCATGCCGGCCAGCTGGGCGCTGGTGAGCGCAGCAATGTCGTCCGTGCCGATGGCCTGGGCCTGCTCGGTGTTCAGCGCCGCCAGTTGGGTGGTCCGCAGAGCCGCCGCCTGGGCGGTGTTGAGGGCATCGACCTGCGCCGTGGTCAGCGCCGCCACCTGGGTGGTGGTGAAGGCCGCCACCTGGGCGGTGGTCAGGGCATCGATGTCACCGGTCTCCAGCGCCTGCACCTGGTCGGTGGTCAGCGCCGCGATCTGCGCGGTCTTGAGCCCGGCGGCCTGCTCGGTGGTCAGGGCCGCCACCTGGTCGGTGGTCAGCACGGCCACCTGGCGGGTGGTCAGTCCGGCCAATTGGGCCGTGCTCAGGGCCTGCAGGTCATCGGTGGCGATGGCCTGCACCTGCTCGGTGGTCAGTCCGGCCAGCTGGCTGCTCTTCAGGGCCGCGGCCTGTTCGGTGGTCAGGGCATCGATCTGCTCGGTGGTGAGTGCCGAGATCGTGCTCGACTTGATGGCCGCCAGGTCATCGGTCTCCAGTGCCTGCACCTGTGCGGTGTTGAGTGCGGCCAGCTGGGTGCTGCCCAGGTTGGACAGCTGGCTGGTGGTCAGCGCGGCGATGTCGTCGGTGCCGATGGCCTGCACCTGCTCGGTGGTCAGCGCATTGAGCTGGCTGCTGCGCAGGCCGGCGGCCTGCTCGGTCGTCAGGGCGGACACCTGATCGGTGGTCAGTGCCGCCACCTGACGGGTGGTCAGCCCACCCAGCTGGGCCGTGCTCAGCGCCTGCAGGTCGTCGGTGGCGATGGCCTGCACCTGCTCGGTGGTCAGGGCCGCCAGCTGCGTGCTCTTGAGCGCCGCTGCCTGCTCAGTCGTCAGCGCATCGATCTGCTCGGTGGTCAGCGCACTGATCATCGTGCTGCGGATGGCCGCCAGATCCCCGGTTTCCAGGGCCTGGATCTGCGCCGTTGTCAGCGCGGCCAGCTGGGTGGAACCCAGGTTGGCCAGTTGCAGGCTGGTCAGCGCAGCGATGTCGTCGGTGCCGATGGCCTGCACCTGCTCGGTGTTCAGCGCCAGGGGCTGGGTGGTCCGCAGGGCAGCGGCCTGCTCGGTGGTCAGCGCATCCACCTGGGCGGTGGTCAGGGCGGCCACCTGGGTGGTGGTCAGCGAGGCCACCTGGCGGGTGTCCAGCACTGCCAGGTCGTCCGTGCCGATGGCCTGAACCTGTGCGGTCGTCAGTGCCGCCAGTTGGGAAGTCCTCAGCGCCGCTGCCTGTTCGGTGGTGAGGGCGTCAATCTGCTCGGTGGTCAGGCTGCTGATGACCGTGCTGCGGATGGCGGCCAGGTCGGCCGTCTCCAGCGCCTGCACCTGCGCCGTGGTCAGCGCTGCCAGCTGGGTCGAGCCCATCTGGGCCAGCTGGCTGCTGGTGAGTGCAGCCAGGTCATCGGTGCCGATGGCCTGCACCTGTTCGGTGGTCAGTGCCGCCAGCTGGCTGCTGCGCAGGGCGGCGGCCTGTTCGGTGGTCAGCGCGTCGATCTGAGCGGTGGTCAGCACCGCCACCTGCGCGGTGGTCAGGCCGACCAGCTGGGCGCTGCTGAGCGCGGCCAGATCATCGGTACCGATGGACTGAACCTGCTCGGTGGTCAGGGCCGCCAGCTGGGTGCTCTTGAGTGCGGCAGCCTGCTCGGTGGTCAGGGCATCGATCTGCTCGGTGGTCAGCGTGCCGATCACCGTGCTGCGGATGGCGGCCACGTCGGCCGTCTCCAGCGCCTGCACCTGCGCCGTGGTCAGCGCGGCCAGCTGGGTTGAACCCATGCCGGCCAGCTGCGCGCTGGTGAGTGCCGCGATGTCATCGGTGGCGATGGCCTGGGCCTGCTCGGTGTTCAGCGCGGCCAGCTGGCTGGTCTTCAGCACCGCGGCCTGGGCGGTGGTGAGGGCGTCGATCTGCGCAGTGGTCATCGCGGCCACCTGCGCGGTGGTCAGCGCCACGATCTGCTGGGTGGTGAGGGCCTCGACGTCGCTGGTTTCCAGCGCCTGCAGCTGGTCGGTGGTCAGGGCAGCGATCTGCGCGGTCTTCAGGCCGGCGGCCTGCTCGGTGGTCAGTGCGGCCACCTGGTCGGTGGTCAATGCCGCCACCTGGCGGGTGCTCAGGCCCGCCAGCTGGCTGGTGCTCAGCGCCTGCAGGTCATCGGTGGCGATGGCCTGCACCTGCTCGGTGGTCAGCCCGGCCAACTGGCTGCTCTTCAGGGCCGCGGCCTGCTCGGTGGTCAGGGCGGCCACCTGATCGGTGGTCAGCGCGGAGATCACGCTGGACTTGATGGCGGCCAGGTCGCTGGTTTCCAGCGCCTGCACCTGCGCGGTGCTCAGCGCCGCCAGCTGGGTGCTGCCCAGGTTGGCCAGCTGACTGGTGGTCAGCGCGGCAATGTCATCGGTGCCGATGGCCTCCACCTGCGCGGTGGTCAGGGCGTTGAGCTGGCTGCTGCGCAGGCCGGCGGCCTGCTCGGTGGTCAGGGCCTCCACCTGCGCGGTGGTCAGCGCCGCCGCCTGGCGGGTGGTCAGGCCACCCAATTGAGTGCTGCTCAGGGCCTGCAGGTCATCGGTGGCGATGGCCTGCACCTGCTCGGTGGTCAGGGCCGCCAGCTGCGTGCTCTTGAGCGCAGCGGCCTGCTCGGTGGTGAGGGCATCGATCTGCTCGGTGGTCAACGCGCTGATCACCGTGCTGCGCATGGCGGCCACATCGGCCGTCTCCAGCGCCTGCACCTGCGCAGTGGTCAACGCCGCCAGCTGGGTGGAACCCATCCCGGCCAGCTGGGCGCTGGTCAGCGCGGCGATGTCGTCGGTGCCGATGGCCTGCACCTGCTCGGTGGTCAGCACCGCCAGCTGGGTGGTGCGCAGCGCAGCGGCCAGGGCGGTGGTCAGGGCGTCCACCTGGGCAGTGGTCAACGCCTCCACCTGGCCGGTGGTCAGCGAGGCCACCTGCCGGCTGTCCAGCACCGCGATGTCGTCGGTGCCGATGGCCTGGATCTGTGCGGTCGTCAGGGCCGTCAGCTGCGAGGTCTTCAGCGCAGCGACCTGGTCGGTGGTGAGGGCCTCGATCTGGTCCGTCGTCAGCGTGGCGAGGGCGGAGCTGCGGATGGCGGCCACATCGGTGGTCTCCAGCGCCTGGATCTGGTCGGTGGTCAGGGCGCGCAGCTGGGTGGAGCTGAGGCTCTGCACCTGCGTGCTGGTCAGCGCCGCGACGTCGTCGGTGCCGATGGCCTGGATCTGGTCGGTGGCGAAGGCGGCCAGCTGGCTGGTGCGCAGCCCGGCCACCTGTTCAGAGGTCAGCGCCGCCACCTGATCGGTGGTCAGTGCGGCCACCTGGGTGGTGGTCAGTCCGCCCAGCTGGCGGGTGTCCAGCACGGCCAGGTCGTCGGTGGCCAGAGCCTGTACCTGGGTGGTGGTGAGTGCGGCCAGCTGGGTGCTGCGCAGCGCGGCGGCCTGGTCGGTGGTCAAGCCCTGGATGCTGTCCGTGCCGAGTGCCGCAAGGGCGCGGGTGGACAGGGCACGCACGTCGGTGGTGACCAGCACCTCCACCTGGGCGGAGGACAGGGCGGCCGCCTGCTCGCTGTGCAGCGCACCGGCCTGGGCGGTGGTCAGCACGGCCATGTTGTCGGTGGTGACGGCGGCGATCTGGGCCGTGCT
>JAGOBT010000212.1 GCA_017999135.1 Burkholderiaceae bacterium | reverse complement strand
GGTCAGGGCGGCGGGCCAGGGCGGCCGCGCCGGCACGGGCAGCGCGCCGGTCGGCACGCCAGCGCCCGAAGGCGGCCCAGCGCTGCTCGATCCAGTGCAGCCACAGCCAGCGTGCCCGCTGCACCAGGCGCATCAACAGGGCGCTGGGGGTGGCGGCCTGGCGGGTGGACAGGGTGTGGCGGTGGCGGGTCGGCACGTGCAGGGCTCCAGAGGGTGTTGTCTGGGGCCACAGCTGACGGACCGGTCTGCCCGTGCACCGGCGGTGCCGGTGTTCTTCATTCCCCCTGCAAGGCAGTGTGCCAGCCGGCACGGCCAGGCCGTGCGCGCGGTGGCCCCTGGGTCACGGGGGATTTGCCGATGTCGGCGGGTGGGGCGCCGCGCCCGGTCAGGCGGGTTCGTCGCCCGTGGCGGCGTGGTGCAGGTCGGTGACGCGTTGCACTTCGTTCTTCGAGCCCAGCACCACGCTCACCCGCTCATGCAGCTTGGTGGGCACGATGTCGAGGATGCGCTGGCGGCCGTTGGTGGCCTGGCCGCCGGCCTGCTCGACCAGGAAGGCCATCGGATTCGCCTCGTACATCAGGCGCAGCTTGCCGGGCTTGTCGGGCTCGCGCTTGTCCCAGGGGTAGAGGAACACGCCGCCGCGCGACAGGATGCGGTGCACGTCGGCCACCATGCTGGCCACCCAGCGCATGTTGAAGTCTTTGCCGCGCGGGCCGTCCTTGCCGGCCAGGCAGTCGTCGATGTACTGCCGCACCGGTGGCGCCCAGTGCCGCATGTTCGACATGTTGATGGCGAATTCCCTGGTGTCGGGCGGGATCTGCACGTCGCGCTCGGTCAGCTTCCAGCTGCCGGTCTCGCGGTCCAGCGTGAACATCACCACGCCGTCGCCCACGGTCAGCACCAGCGTGGTCTGCGGGCCGTACACGCAGTAGCCGGCGGCGGCCTGCTGCTTGCCGGGCTGCAGGAAGTCTTCTTCACTGACGCCACGGTGGTTGGTGACCTTGCGCAGCACGCTGAAGATGGTGCCGATCGACACGTTGACGTCGATGTTGCTGCTGCCGTCCAGCGGGTCGAACAGCAGCAGGTATTCGCCTTGCGGGTAGCGGTCGGGCACCACGTGGATGGTGTCCATCTCCTCGCTGGCCATCGCGGCCAGGTGGCCGCCCCACACATTGGCCTCGATCAGCACCTCGTTGGCGATGACGTCGAGCTTCTTCTGCACCTCACCCTGCACGTTCTCGGTGTCGGCGCTGCCCAGCACCTCGCCCAGGGCGCCCTTGTTGACCGAGATGGCGATGTGCTTGCAGGCACGTGCCACCGTTTCGATCAGCAGGCGCAGCGGCGGCGGAATCTGACCCCGGTCGCGCTGCTGTTCGACCAGGTACTGGGTGAGGCTGATGCGTTTCATGGTGCGGTGGGTGAGGGCAGTTCAGGAGTCGAGGGCCTTGGTGACGATCTCGCGCACATCGTCGCTCAGCCTGGGCGATGCGGCCACGCGGGCCACCGCCTCGCGGGCAGCGCTGCGCCAGGGCTCGGCCAGCGCGCGCCAGCGGTCCATGGCGCGGGCCAGGCGGGCGGCCAGCTGCGGGTTGATGGCGTCGAGCTCCAGCACCCGGTCGGCCCAGAACACGTAGCCGGCGGCGTCGGTGCGGTGGAAGGCGGCCGGGTTGTCGCGGCAGAAGCCGCTGAGCAGGGCGCGTGCGCGGTTCGGGTTCTTCAGCGAGAAATCGGGGTGTTGCATCAGCGCCTTCACCCGCTGCAGGCCGCCGCCGCTGGCCGGCTCGTTGGCCGTGGCCTGCAGGTTGAACCACTTGTCGATGACCAGGTCGTCACCGGCAAACAGCGCATGGAAGCGCGCCAGCGCCGGCTCGGCCAGCGGCGATTGCGCGTCCACCAGCGCCACCAGCGCGCCGAAGCGGTCGGTCATGTTGCCGGCGTCCTTGAAGCGCTGGTAGGCCCGGCCGGGCCACACTGCATCGCCCTGGGTCACGGCGTCCAGCACCAGCAGGCGCAGGGCCTGGTTGGCCAGCGCCCGCTGGCCAGCCTGTGTGGCGGTGGGCTGGTAGCCGGCCCGCACCTGGTGGGCGTCGAAAGCCCAGGCCCAGTCGTTGCGCAGTGCGGCGGCGATCTGCCGGCGCATCTGCTCGCGCAGGCGGTGGATGCGCTGCGGGTTGACGTCGCTTCCCACGCATTCGGCCACGTAGGCCTCGCTGGGCAGCATCAACACCTGGTCCTTGAAGGCGGGGTCCAGCGCCGGGTCGCGCAGCACGCGGCGCAGGGCCTGCAGGTAGGCGTCGTCCAGCGGCGGCAGATCCGCATCGCCCGGCAGCGCGGCCATCAGCCGGCCCAGCGACAGGCGCTGGCCGGCCTCCCAGCGGTTGAAGGCGTCGGCATCGTGCTGCAGCAGCACCAGCAGCGCGGCATCGTCCAGGCCGTCGTCCAACGTGACCGGCGCCGAGAAGCCGCGCAGCAGCGACGGCACCGGCGCCGCCTCGACATTGACGAAGGTGAAGGTCTGCTCCGCCTCGGTCAGCACCAGCACCCGCTCGGTGCCGGTGGCCTGGGCTTCGCCTTCCAGCTTCAGCGGCAGGGCATGGCCGTCGTCGGCGGCCAGCAGGCCCATCAGCACCGGCACCAGGCAGGGCTGCTTCTGCGGCTGGCCGGGCGACGGCGCGGCGCTCTGGCGCAGCGTCAGCGTGTAGCGGCGGGCGGCCTCGTTGTAGCTGCCGCGCGCCTGCAGCACCGGTGTGCCGGCCTGCGCGTACCACTGCTGGAAGACGGGCAGGTGGCTGGCCAGCGCGCTGCCGGGGTTGGCATCGGCGATGGCCTGGGCGAAGTCGTCGCAGGTGACAGCCTGGCCATCGTGGCGCTGGAAGTACAGGTCCATGCCAGCGCGGAAGCCGGCGCGGCCCACCAGCGTGGCCATCATGCGCACCACCTCGGCGCCTTTTTCGTAGACGGTGGCGGTGTAGAAGTTGTTGATCTCGCTGTAGCTGTCGGGCCGCACCGGGTGGGCCATCGGGCCGGCGTCTTCAGGGAACTGCACTGCGCGCAGGTTGCGCACCGCGTCGATGCGCAGCACCGCCCGGGCCGACGCGCTGCCGGCCATGTCCATCGAAAACTCTTGATCCCGGTAGACGGTCAGGCCTTCCTTCAGGCTGAGCTGGAACCAGTCGCGGCAGGTGATGCGGTTGCCGGTCCAGTTGTGGAAGTACTCATGCGCCACCACGCTCTCGATGCCGGCGAAGTCGTCGTCGGTGGCGGTGGCGGGGCTGGCCAGCACGTACTTCGTGTTGAAGATGTTCAGGCCCTTGTTCTCCATGGCGCCCATGTTGAAGTCGCCCACGGCGACGACCATGAAGCGCTCCAGATCGAGTGGCAGGCCGAAGCGGGCTTCGTCCCAGGCCACGCTGGCCACCAGCGAGTTCATCGCGTGCTCGGTCTTGTCGAGGTCGCCCCGGCGCACATGCACCTGCAGCAGGTGCTCCTTGCCGTTGCGGGCCGTGATGCGCTGCTCACGGCACACCAGGTCGGCCGCCACCAGGGCAAACAGGTAGCTGGGCTTGGGGAAGGGGTCGTGCCACTTCGCCATGTGGCGGCCGTTGGGCAGATCGGCCTGCTCCAGCAGATTGCCGTTGCTCAGCAGCACCGGGTACTTGGCCTTGTCGGCGCGCAGCACCACGGTGTAGACGGCCATCACGTCGGGCCGGTCCAGAAAGTAGGTGATGCGGCGGAAGCCCTCGGCCTCGCACTGGGTGAAGAAGCCGCCGCCGCTGGTGTACAGGCCCGACAGCTGGGTGTTCTTCTCGGGTGCGCAGGTGTTGCGGATTTCGAGCGTGAACGCGGGCTTGTCAGGCGGGTTGTCGATCACCAGGACGCCATCTTCCTGCCGGAAGCTGACGCTCTCGCCGTCGGCCAGGCAGCGCAGCAGCACCAGGCCGTCGCCGTGCAGCTTCAGCGGCTGCCCGGGGGTGGCGTCGGCATGGCGCTCGATCGCCAGCTTGCTGGCGACGATGGTCTTGGCCGGGTCCAGGTCGAACGTCAGTTCGGCGCTGCGGATCCAGTAGGCGGGTGCCGCGTAGTCTTCGCGGCGGATCACGGTGGCGGGGCCTTCACGCATGGCGGGAGGTTCCAATCAGGGTGAGGGGTGTGGGGCCGTGGCGCAGGGCGCACACGGCCCGGGGTCAGAGGCCGGCCTTCAGGCTGGCCTCGATGAAGGCGTCCAGGTCGCCATCGAGCACCTTCTGGGTGGCCGAGATCTCGACGTTGGTGCGCAAATCCTTGATGCGACTGTTGTCCAGCACATAGCTGCGGATCTGGTGGCCCCAGCCGACGTCGGTCTTGGTGTCTTCCAGCTTCTGCTGCTCTTCCATGCGCTTGCGCATCTCATGGTCGTACAGCCGGCTGCGCAGGCGCTTCCAGGCGACGTCGCGGTTGCTGTGCTGGCTGCGGCCGTCCTGGCACTGCACCACGATGCCGGTGGGGATGTGGGTGAGCCGCACCGCCGAATCGGTCTTGTTGATGTGCTGGCCACCGGCGCCGCTGGCGCGGAAGGTGTCCACCCGCACATCGGCCGGGTTGATGTCGATCTCGATGGAATCGTCGACCTCGGGGTAGACGAACAGGCTGGCGAACGAGGTGTGGCGGCCGCCGGCCGAATCGAACGGGCTCTTGCGCACCAGGCGGTGCACGCCGGTTTCGGTGCGCAGGTGGCCGAAGGCATAGTCGCCTTCCACCTTGATGGTGGCGCTTTTGATGCCGGCCACGTCGCCGGGGGTCTCGTCTTCCAGCGTGGCCTTGAAGCCCTTGCGCTCGCAGTACTTCAGGTACTGGCGCAGCAGCATGCCGGCCCAGTCACACGCTTCAGTGCCGCCGGCGCCGGCCTGGATGTCGACGAAGCAGTTCAGCGGATCGGCCGGGTTGCTGAACATGCGGCGGAACTCGAGCTGCTCGACGATCTGGCGCAGCTCGGCCGCGTCGGCCTCGATCGCGGCGAGATCATCGAAGGCCTCGTCGGCCTTGGACATCTCGTACAGCTCGGTGTTGTCGGCCAGGTTGCTCTTCAGATGGTCGATGGTGCCGACCACGTCTTCGAGCGACTTCTTCTCGCGGCCCAGCTCCTGGGCGCGCTTGGGTTCGTTCCAGACGCTGGGGTTCTCCAGCGCGGCATTGACTTCATTCAACCGCAGGGATTTGCGGTCGTAGTCAAAGATACCCCCGGAGCTGCTCGGTGCGGGCGCTCAGATCGGCGAGCAGCGTGCCGATGGCGTTGACTTGTTCGATGTCCATGGATGGTGGCTTCTGACGGTGAAACTGGAGCTGGATTCTCGCATGGGGGTGTGCCCGGCGCGGTGGCCATGCGGGTCGGGCCCGGGTGGCAGGCACCACGGCTTTCGCTAGCATCCACGGCCCATGCCGCCCCCTGCCCAAGCCCATTCCACTTACTGGCGCCGCACGCTGCAACTCAGCGCAACGCTGCTGGGTGTGTGGCTGCTGGTCACGCTGGTGGTGTGCCTGTTCGGCCCCAGCCTCACCTTCCGCTTCTTCGGCTGGCCGTTCGGCTTCTGGGCCACGGCGCAGGGCGCGCTGCTGGTGTTCTGCGCCATCGTGTGGGTGTATGCCCTGGCGATGGACCGGCTGGACGCGGAGCACGGCCGGCCTGCCGGCGACTGACCCGGCGCGGCCACCCGCCATGTTGGCGCCGCCACCGGCGGCCCGCTACTTGACCGGGGCCGCCACCGGCGGCCCCAGGGCCCGCAGCACATCGCGCACGTACTGCGCCCGGTCCTTGGGGTCGGCCATCTCGCGCTCGATGCGCAGCTTGTCGTTGCCGGCCAGCTTGATGTTCCGGTTCTTCTGCACCAGGGCGATGATCTTCATCGCGTCGATCGGCGGGTTGGGGCGGAAGGTGATGTTCATCAGCTTCGGGTTGGCGTCGATCTTGGCCACGCCGTAGGGCTTGGCCATGACGCGCAGCCGGTGGGTGTCGAACAGCGTCTGGCCCTGGGCGGGCAGCTTGCCGAAGCGGTCCGTCATCTCCTCGAGCAGCACGTCCAGCTGCTCGGGCTTGTCGGCCGTGGCCAGGCGCTTGTACAGGT
>JAGOBT010000211.1 GCA_017999135.1 Burkholderiaceae bacterium | reverse complement strand
GGCATGGGTGCTGTGGGCAAGGGGGAGAGGCGGCAACGGTGGGCGGTTTCAGGCAGGCAGCGCAGCGCCGTGCGCCGGCGGCAGCGATGCGGGCGCGCCGGGGTAGCCGGCGCCGTGGATGGCGGCAAACACCAGGTTGACCTCGGCGGCGTCGAGCTTCCAGGCGGCGTTGCCGCCGCCGCGCAGCGCACGCTGCACCAGCGCCTGGGCCGACAGGCGGTGCCAGTCCTCGGGCACGCGCTGGCCGTTGGCCACGCCCACCACCCGGGCGCGGTGGCGGATCAGCGCGTCCAGCGCCGGGCCCAGCTTCACCGCCTCGTCGAGCTTGCTGATCACCACGCCCAGGCACTGCGACACGCCGTAGGCCACCATCACGTCTTCCACCGTCTCGCCCTGGGCGGCGGCGTTGATGACCAGCAGCTTGCGGATGGCCGGGTGCTGCAGCATGTCCAGCAGTTCACGGGTGCGGGCATCGCGCTGGGCCATGCCGGCGGTGTCGATCAGCACCAGCTTCTTGCCCGACAGCAGTTCCAGCAGGTCTTCCAGCGAGGCGCGGTCATGCGCGGTGTGCACCGGCACGCCCAGGATGCGGCCGTAGCTGCGCAGCTGCTCGTGGGCGGCCACGCGGTAGGCGTCCAGCGTGATCAGGCCCAGGTTGGCGGCGCCATGCCGGGTGGCGAAGGCGGCGGCCAGCTTGGCGGTGCTGGTGGTCTTGCCCACGCCGGTGGGGCCGATCAGGGCCAGCACGCCGTCATGGTCTTCCAGCGGGGCGTCGTGTTCGTCGGTGTGCACATTGCGCTCGAGCACGCCGGTGGCCCAGGCCAGGGCATCGCCAGCCTGCGCCGGCAGGCTCTGCACCAGCTTGCGCACCAGGGCCGGCGACAGGCCGGCGTCGAACAGCTGCTGCGACAGCGTGGCCTGGCGTGGATCACGCTGCAGCCGCTCCATGAAGGCCAGCATGCCGAAGCGCTCGTCGATCAGCGCGCGCACCGATTGCAGTTCGTCGCGCAGGCCACCCAGCGCGGCGCTGCCGGCTGCGTCGGCCAGCGGGTTGGGCGCTGCCTGCGCAGCGCCCAGCAGGTCGTGGCGGCCCGGGCCGCTACCCAGGCGCACTTCGTCGCGCAGCACCGGGGGCTCGCGGCGCGGGCCGGGCACCACCTGGATGCGGTCGCGCAGGCCGGCGTGGCGCTCGGCGCCGGCCAGCTCGGTGCGGCGCTCGGGCCGGGGCACCACGCGCAGCGGCGGGGTGGCGGCTGCCGCGGCGGGGGCGGGCTCGGCGGGCGCGGCCTGTGCTGCCAGCCGCTGCTGCAGCGTGGCCGGCGGCTGGGCCAGCTCGGCCTGGCGGCGCTTGAGCATGCGCTCGCGCACGTAGTCCTGGAAGGTGAGCGTGCTCATGCCCAGTGTCTCGACATCACGGGCCACGCTGCTGTCGGCGGACGGCTCGGCCGGTGCCGTGCCGTCGGTGAACAGGCCGGGCTCGATGCGTTCGCCACGGCGCGGCTCGGGGCGTGGCTCGAGCCGCTCGCCGCGGGCGGCAATGCGCTCGGCCAGGGTCATCGGGCGGGGTGCTGCCGCAGCGGCGGCGGCCGGCGGCGGCGCAGCCGGGCGGGGCGCGGGCGCCTGGGCGGCTGCCTGCTCGATGCGGGCCAGGCCCTCGGGCGCCATGGCCAGCACCTCCACGCCGTCGGCCGACGGCTTGGTCGACAGCACGACCGCGTCGTCGCCCAGCGCTTCGCGCACCTGGGCCAGGGCCTCGCGCGCCGTGCGTGCCGTAAACCGCTTCACGTTCATGCTGCGCTCCCGATGATGTTGCCGATGCGGATGGAATGCGTCTCAGGGATCTCGCTGTGCCCCAGCACCTTGAGCCGGGGCGCGGCGCGCTTGAGCAGGCGCGACATCGGCACGCGGATGGCGTCAGGCACCAGCAGGCAGGCGGGCTGGCCCAGGTCTTCCTGCTTCTTGGCGGTGCTGGCGGCCTCGCGGCTCAAGGTGTCGGCCACGCCGGGGTCCAGCGCCGCACCGTGCGGGCTGGTCAGCGCCTGGGTGACCAGGCGCTCCAGGTCGGGTTCGAGGGCGATCACGTCCAGCTCCTTCACCGGGCCGTAGATCTGCTGCACGATCACCGGTGCCAGGTGGATGCGGATGCGCCGGGCCAGCTCGCCGGGGTCGGTCACCTGGGTGCCGTGCTCGGCCACGCATTCGACGATGGAGCGCATGTCGCGGATGTGGACACCCTCGTCCAGCAGCAGCTGCAGCACCTTCTGCAATGTGGCGATGCTGACCATTTTGGGAATCACATCCTCGATGAGCTTGGGGGCCTGCTTGGTGACGTGCTCCACGAGTTGCTGGGTTTCCAGGCGGCCCAGCAGGCGTGCTGCGTTCACTTGCATCAAGTGTGAAAGATGGGTCGCGACGACGGTCGCGCAATCAACCACCGTGAACCCATTCATTTGGGCCATTTCCCGCTGGCGCTCTTCAATCCAGGTGGCGGGCAGGCCGAAGGCCGGGTCGGTGGTGGGCGTGCCGGGCAGCTTGACGGTGGCGCCGCCCGGGTTGATGGCCAGCAGCATGCCGGGGAAGGCCTCGCCCTCGCCCACCACGGCGCCGCGCAGCAGCACCCGGTAGGCGCTGGGCTTGAGCTCCAGGTTGTCGCGGATGTGCACCGCCGGCGGCAGGAAGCCCACCTCCTGCGCGAACTTCTTGCGCACGCCCTTGATGCGGCTGAGCAGGTCGCCCTGGCGCGTCTTGTCCACCAGCGCGATCAGGCGGTAGCCCACCTCCAGGCCCAGGGTGTCGACCGGCTGCAGGTCGTCCCAGCTGGCCTCGGCATTGGCCGGCTGCGCATCGGGCGGCGGTGCGGGCGGGGCTTCGGCGGCCAGCTTGTCGCGCCGGTGCAGGCCCCAGGCCAGGCCGCCCAGCGCGCTGGCGATCAGCAGGAACACCGCGTTGGGCATGCCGGGGATCAACCCCAGCGTGCCGACGATGCCGGCCGTGATGCCCAGCGCCTTGCTGCTGCCGAACACCTGCGTGCCGATCTGGCTGCCGATGTTCTGCTCCTTGCCCACGCGCGAGACCACCATGGCCGCGGCCACCGAGATCAGCAGCCCGGGGATCTGTGCCACCAGCGCGTCGCCCACGGCCAGCAGCACATAGGCCTGGGCCGATTCGCCGGCGCTCATGGAATGGCTGATCACGCCGATCAGGAAGCCGCCGACGATGTTGATGAACAGGATCAGCATGCCGGCGATGGCGTCGCCGCGCACGAACTTGCTGGCGCCGTCCATGGAGCCGAAGAAGTCGGCCTCCTCGCCCACTTCAAGGCGGCGGCGCTTGGCTTCCTTCTCGTCGATCAGGCCGGCGTTCAGGTCGGCGTCGATGGCCATCTGCTTGCCGGGCATGGCATCGAGGGTGAAGCGCGCGCCCACCTCGGCGATGCGCTCGGCGCCCTTGGTGACCACGATGAAGTTGATCACCACCAGCACCGCGAACACGATCAGGCCGACCGCGAAGTTGCCGCCCACCAGGAAGTGGCCGAAGCTCTCGATCACCTTGCCGGCCGCGCCGGGGCCGGTGTGGCCCTCCAGCAGCACCACCCGGGTGGAGGCCACGTTCAGGCTCAGCCGCAGCAGCGTGGTGACCAGCAGCACCGCCGGGAAGGCGGCAAAGTCGAGCGGGCGCACCATCTGCGAGGCCACCATCATCACCATCAGCGCCATGGCGATGTTGAAGGTGAACAGCAGGTCCAGCATCCAGGCCGGCAGCGGCAGCACCATCATCGCCAGCACCATGACGATGAAGATCGGCGCGCCCAGGCTGCGCAGGATGGGCAGGCTCAGGTTGGCACCGGCGGCGGCCTTCTGCGCAGCGGGGTGGCCGGCGAGGCCATCCCACAGCGCCTGCAGTTGCTGAAGCAAGGGATTCATGGCTTAGGCAGTCGCCGGCTCAGCGGTGTGGGGGTCGAGATCGGGCGGCACGCTGATGGGCGGCAGGTCGTTGGGCATGGCGGCCTGGCCGGCCATGGCCGCGCGCAGCTGGTAGACATAGGCCAGCACCTGGGCCACGGCCGAGAACAGCCGCGCCGGAATCTCGTGGTCGACCTCGGTGTGGGCATACAGCGCCCGCGCCAGCGGCGCGGCCTGCAGCACCGGCACCTGGTGCTCGCGCGCCAGGTCGCGGATCTTCAAGGCCAGCAGGTCGGCGCCCTTGGCCACCACCCGCGGTGCGGCCATGCGCCCCTCTTCGTACTTGAGCGCCACCGCATAGTGGGTGGGGTTCATCACCACCAGGTCGGCCTTGGGCACCGCGGCCAGCATGCGCTTGCGCGCCATCTCGCGCATGCGCGCCTTGATGCGGCCCTTGACCTCGATGTTGCCCTCGGCCTCCTTGTGCTCCTGCTTGGCTTCCTGGTGGCTCATCTTCAGCCGGTTGGCCAGCATGCGGCGCTGCAGCGGCACATCGACCACGGCAAACACGGCCAGCACCACGCACAGCAGCATCAGCCCGTCGAGCAGGGCGCCGCCGGTGTGCGCCAGCGCCGCCGGCAGCGGCATGGTCAGCGCGTCGTGGAACTGGCCCATGTGCAGCCACAGCCAGGCACCGCCCACCACGCCCAGGATCAGCGCCAGCAAGCTGGCCTTGGCCAGGTCACCCAGGTGCTGGCCCGAGACCATGCGGCCCAGGCCCGCCAGCGGGTTGAGCTTGCCGAAGTTGGGCAGCAGCGGCTGCCAGGTGAAGTTCCAGCCGCCTGAGGCCAGGGCGGCACCCACGGCCAGCAGGATGCCGATGGCGCCCAGCGGCAGCAGCACCGCCATCCAGGCCCAGGTCAGGCTGCCGAGCTGGTGCGTCATGGCGTCGGACGCGGCCAGCGTCTGCGCGTCGAAGCGCAGGCCGCGGGCCAGCAGCCGGCCGGCCCAATCAGCCAGGCGCGGCAACCCCAGGACCAGCAGCGCGCCGCCCAGCCCCACCACCAGCAGATGGCTCAGATCACGCGAGCGCGCCACCTGGCCTTCGCGGCGGGCCTTGCGGATCTTCTTCTCTGAGGCTGGGAGCTTGCGGTCCTGGGCGTCTGCCATGGCGATGCGGGCACGGATGGAGGCTCTGACGGAATCGTCAGCGCCCGGCCATGGTGCCGCCCGGTCGCCCCTGCGGGGACCGGATAAGCATCGCGGAACACCCGGTTATCGGCGCCTTGCGCGAAACCTGAAGCCTCAAGCTGGCAGGCAACGTGAATTGACCGGCCATTCGCCTGCCTGATCGCTTTTGCGCTCAAGTTGCCTCCAAGGGGGCCCGATATGCCGACGAGGAACGCGCCGAAGGTGCCGTCCATGCCCTGACCAGGGCGGGGCAGCACCCCAGGCCAGACGCTTCAAAGATCGCCGCGCCAACCTGCGCCAAAGGACCTGAGACCATGGCCACCAATATTTCGAACCTGACCCCCGCCGAAATCGCTGCACTGACGACGGCGCAGATCGCTGCGCTGACGGCGGCCGAGTGGGCAGTGTTCAGCGTTGAGCAGATCAACGCGCTGACTGGCGACCAGGTGATGGCCATCCCGGCCCTGCGCCTCGGCGGACTGTCGGCCACCCAGGTCGGCGCGCTCGACGCAGCCGACTTCTCGCTGATGACATCGACCCAGCTGCGGGCGATCTCCACCGCAGGCATCGCGACGATGTCGGGCTCCGAGATCGACGCACTGACGGCAGCGCAGCTGAATGCGCTGACCACCCAGCAGGTGAAGGCGATCGTCACCTCGGAGCTGGCCAGCCTGTCAGCACAGACAGTGGCCAACCTCAGCACACTGCAGGTCAGCGCGCTGAGCACGGTACAGGTCGACAGCCTGACAGCCAACCAGCTGCAATCGCTGGTCACCGCCCAGGTGCGGGCGCTGAACACCCAGCAGGTGGCCAGCCTGTCGACGCAGGACCTGGCAGCCTTGAGCGCAGAACAATTCACCAGCCTGAGCACCAAGCAGATCGGCGTGCTGAGCAGCGCCCAGGCCGACGCACTGGATGCGTCCTACGTCGCCGCACTGAGCACGCAGCAGCTGCGCAGCCTGTCAACCGCAGCGGTCACCGGCCTGGTCAGCAGCGACTTCGCCGCCCTGGGCAGCGCCCAGCTCGGCGCCTTGGCCA
>JAGOBT010000210.1:4992-6132 GCA_017999135.1 Burkholderiaceae bacterium | reverse complement strand
GGCATCCACATCGCCGCCGAGCGGCCGGTGCTGTGCATGCCGGGCTGGCTTTCGCGCTCGAGCAGCAGCACACGCTGCGCAGCGCCGGCCTGCACCAGCTGCCAGGCCAGTGACGCGCCGGCGATGCCGGCGCCCACGATCACGGTGTCGACGTCCAGAAGGTCCATGGTGGAATTCTCGCCGCGCGCCGAGCCGGCATGATGGCGGCCTGGCCACTTCCGCGCTGTGCATCCCATGCCCGACATCACCTTCATCGCCGCCGACGGCACCGAGACCGGCTTCGAGGCGCCCGACGGCGTCAGCCTGATGGCCGCCGCCACCGGCTTCGGCGTGCCCGGCATCCTGGCCGACTGCGGCGGCTCGGCCAGCTGCGGCACCTGCCATGTGATCGTCGACCCGGCCTGGGCCGACCGGCTGCCGGCGCCCGAGACCATCGAGCGCATGGTGCTGGAGACCACCGCCGTACCGGCCGGCCCCACCAGCCGGCTGGCCTGCCAGATCCGCCTGACGCCGGCGCTGCAGGGCCTGCGGGTGCACCTGCCCGAGCGGCAGGTGTGAACCCCGCTGATCGACAATCCTGCCCATGAACCCACCCATCGTCATCGTCGGCGGCGGCCATGCCGCCCCCCCGCTGTGCGCCGCCTTGGCCGAGGCCGGCCTCGGCGCCCAGGTGCACCTGGTCTGCGCCGAGCCGCAGCTGCCCTACCAGCGCCCGCCGCTGTCCAAGGCCTACCTGAAGAACCCGGCCGAGACGCTGCAGCTGCACCGCGCCGAGGCCTGGTATGCGCAGGCCGGCATCACGCTGCACCGGGCCGACCCGGCGGTGGCCATCGACCGCGCGGCCCGCACCGTCACGCTGCGCTCGGGCGCGGTGCTGCCGTATGGCCAGCTGGTGCTGGCCACCGGCACGCGGGCGCGCCGGCTGCCGCAGCTTCCGGCCGACCTGGCCAACGTGGCGGTGCTGCGCGACGCGGCCGATGCCGACCGCATGCGTGGCCTGCTGGCCGGCGCCAGGTCCGTCACCGTGCTGGGCGGCGGCTTCATCGGCCTGGAGGTGGCGGCCACGGCCCGCGCGCAAGGGCTGGACGTGCGGGTGGTGGAAGTGGCACCGCGCCTGCTGGGCCGCAGCGTGTCGGCCGA
>JAGOBT010000210.1:0-4892 GCA_017999135.1 Burkholderiaceae bacterium | reverse complement strand
TACGCCGCCCTGCCCTGGTTCTGGAGCGAGCAGGGCCCGCTGCGCCTGCAGATGACCGGCCTGATGCCCGCGCCCGATGCGCCGGGCGTGCAGCGCCACCGCCGGCCGGGCGCTGCCGAGGGCAGCTTCTCCATCCTGCACTATGGGGGCGAGCGCCTGCTGTGCGTGGAATCGGTCAACGCACCGATGGACCATGTGATGTCGCGCAAGCTGCTCGAAGCGGGCATCAGCCCGGCGCCTGCCGTGGCCTGCGATCCGGCCGTGGCCCTGAAATCGCTGCTCGGCTGACAAGCATCCACCCCATGACCGACCTCCCTGCCCCCACCGTCCCCGGCCTGCAGTTCGCCTTCGAGATCCATGCCGAAGTGAACGCACCGCTGACCGCCGGCGCCGGCGCCAACGGCGAGCGCAAGCACATCGTGATCACCGGTGGCACGTTGCGCGGGCCGCTGCTCAACGGCAGCATCCTGCCCGGCGGCAGCGACTGGCTGTGGCAACGCCCCGACGGCACGGCCGAAATCCATGCGCACTACACGGTGCAGCTGGACGACGGCACGCCGGTGTACCTGCGCAACCTGGGCCTGCGCCATGCCGAGCCGGCGGTGCTGGCCCGGCTGCTGGCGCGCGCGCCAGTGGACCCGGCCGACTACTACTTCCGTACCGCGCCGGTGTTCGACGCGCCCGACGGCCCGCATGCCTGGCTGCGCAACCGGCTGTTCGTCGGCAGCGCCCGGCCCGGGCCGGGGCATGTGCACATCGCCGTCTACCTGGTGACCTGAGCGGCCAGCCGCCGGTTGACCATGGCAGTTGGCCGCGTCAATTGGCCGGCAGGTTCAGCCCCCGGATGAACGGCACCCAGCGTTCACGCTCACGCCGGGCGAAGGCGTCGGCCTGCTCGGGTGTGCTGGGGCCCAGCATCTCGCTGCCACCCGCGGCCAGCCGGGCCTGGATGGCCGGGCTGGCCAGCGCCTTGTTGAGCGCCGCATTCAGCGTGGCCAGCACCTCGGGCGGCACCTTGGCGGGGGCGAACAGGCAGTTCCAGGTGGTGGCCTCGTAGTCGGCCAGACCCTGCTCGGCGAAGGTGGGCAGCTGCGGCGCCACGCGGTTGCGCTGCGCACCCGAGATGGCCAGCATCTGCACCTTGCCCTGCTGGGCCAGCGGCGCGGTGGTGTACAGGCCGTCGAACACCAGCGCCACATGGCCGCCGGCCAGATCAGCCATGGCCGGGCCGTTGCCCTTGTAGGGCACGTGCAGCAACTGCACGCCGGCCGCACGGGCGAAGGCCTCGGCCACGATGTGGCTGATCGAACCCAGGCCGGCCGAGCCGTAGCTCAGCGTGCCGGGCTGCGCCTTCGCCTGGGCAATCAGCGCCTGCAGCGTCTTCGGCCCCGCCGCACTGCCCGCCAGCAGCATCGGCGTGCGGCCCACCAGGCCGATCAGCCGCAGGTCGCGGTCCACATCGAATGGCAGGCTCTTGTGCACACCCACGTTCATCACCAACTGCGAACTGGTGCCCAGGCCGATGGTGTGGCCGTCGGGCGCGGCCTTGGCCACCATGTCGGTGCCCAGGGCGCCGCCGGCGCCGGGGCGGTTCTCCACCACCACCGGCTGGCCCAGGATGTCGGTCATCTGCTGGGCCAGCTCACGGGCGATCAGGTCGTTGCCGCTGCCGGGGCCGAAGGCCACCACCAGCTTCACCGGCCGGCTGGGATAGGCCTGGGCCGCCACCGGGCCGGGCCAGGCCACCACGGCCAGGCTGGTTGCCAGGGCCTGCAGCGCCAGTCGGCGGGGTCGGTTGCGCTGGGTGGGCGTCGTCATCCGGACACCTGGCGGGGCGGGCGTGCCGGTCAGCGCGGCGCCATGCGGATGGCGCCGTCCAGCCGCACGCACTGGCCGTTGAAGTAGCTGTTGCGGGCCATCTCCATCGCCAGGCTCGCGAACTCGTCGGGCTTGCCCAGGCGCTTGGGAAACGGCACCGACGCGCTCAGGCTGTCCAGCACGTTCTGCTTGGCGCCCAGCATCAGCGGCGTGGCAAAGATGCCCGGCATGATGGAGTTGACGCGGATGCCCAGGTCGGACAGATCACGCGCCAGCGGCAGCACCATGCCGTTGACGCCGGCCTTGGCCGACGCGTAGATCACCTGGCCGATCTGGCCGTCCTGCGCGGCCACCGACGCCGTCAGGATGATCACGCCGCGCTCGCCGTCCTCCAGGGCCTCGGCGGCGGCCATGCCCTCGGCCGACAGCGACGCCAGCCGGTAGCTGGCCACCAGGATGCCCTGCACGCCGTAGTCGAAATCGGCCGTGGGCAGGCGCTTGAGCCTGCCCTCTTCCTTGTTGAAGGCCAGGGTCTTGCCGCGCCGCGATGTCATGGCGCAGTGCACCAGCACCCGCTCCTGCCCGTGGGCGGCACGCGCCTTGGCGAAGCCGGCCACCACGCTGTCTTCACTGGTGATGTCGACCTGGCAGAACAGGCCGCCGATGTCTTGCGCCACCTGCTCGCCCTGGGCCTGGTTGACGTCGAAGATGGCCACTTTCACGCCGGCCGCGGCCAGGGCCTGCGCGGTGGCGCGGCCGAGGCCGGACGCACCGCCGGTGACCACGGCTGCGGTGCTGGAATTGATGATCATGAGGTGCTCCTCAGCGTTGGTTGGGGTGTGGCGGTCATTCTTGGCCAACGCACCGGTCGCGGGCTGTCGCCCAGGTGGCCAGTGCCTGCTCCAGCCGCAGCGCCACGCCCAGCACCTGGGCGTCGGCACCGTGCGGCGCCACCAGCTGCAGGCCGACCGGCGCGCCATGGTCGCCCAACGCGCCCGGCACGCTGACGCAGGGCACGCCCAGCAGCGTCCACAGCCGGTTGAAGCTGGAGTCGCCGGTGCTGGCCAGGCCCGGCGGCGCCTCGTCGGGCGCGCTGGGCATCAGCAGCGCATCGAAGCCGCCCAGCCAGGCCTGGGACTGGCGCCGCACCTCGCTGCACAGTTGCTGCGCGTCGGCATAGTCGGTCGACTGGATGGCCTGCGCGCCCTGCAGGTAGCCGCGCAGCACTGGCGACAGGCGGTCGGCGTGGTGGTCGAACTCCCAGCCCAGGCAGCGCCAGGCCTCGTGGCCCTGCACCACCGCATGGGCATCGAAGCCGGCGCCGGCCCAGGCCGGCAGGTCACAGGGCCGCAGTTCGACACCAGCGGCCTCCAGGGCACGGCAACCCAGCGCCACGGCGGCGGCCGCATTGGCGCTGAGCGCGTCCCAGGGGTAGGCCCGCGGCACGCCCACCACCAGGCGCCGCGGCGCCGTGGTGGCTGCGGTGGCCGCAGCGGCATCGGTCAGTGGCCGGCCGGTCAGCGCCTGGGCGAACCAGGCCATGTCGGCCACGTCGCCGGCAAACAGGCCCACGGTGTCGAGCGACCACGAGAAGCACTTCAGCCCGACGGTGGGCAGCCAGCCGAAGCTGGGCTTGTAGCCGACCACGCCGCAGTACGACGCCGGGCGGATCACCGAGCCGCCGGTCTGGGTGCCGATCGCCAGTGGCACCAGGCCGGCCGCCACCGCGGCGGCCGACCCGGCCGACGACCCACCCGGCGTGCGGCCAGGCGCCCGTGGGTTGTGGGTGGCCGTGGGGTGCAGGTAGGCGAACTCGGTGGTACTGCTCTTGCCGATGACCAGGCCACCAGCGCGGCGCAGCACCGCCACCACCGCCGCATCGGCCAGCGCCGGCCGCGGCGGGTAGATCGGGCTGCCGTAGCCGGTGGCCAGGTCGCGGGTGTCGAAGATGTCCTTCACTGCCACCGGCACCCCGGCCAGCGGGCCGCCCGCCTGCTGCAGCTGGCGCGCCTGCGCGGCGGCAGCGTCAGGCCCTGGCAGGCAGACGAAGGCGCCCAGGCTGCGGTCGGCTTCGGCGATGTGGTTCAGCGTGGCAAGCGCCACCGTGTCGGCGGCCAGGCGGCCCTGCTGGATCAGCGCCGCGGTGTGGCGGGCCGTCGGGGTGGATGGCGTGGCGGACATGGCAGGGGTGCGGGTGGAGGGTGGTCGGCACTGTAGCCGTGCACGCGCTGCGCCCAGGCCACCACCGCAGCCACCGCCACGCCGGTGAACGGCGCCCCGCAGCGGGGCTCAGGCATCGCGTGACATTGCGAATTCCAGCAGTTCCCGGTCGGTCACCTCGCCCGGCCACAGCTGGGTGGCCAGCCAGCGGTAGAAGCTGCCGGCAGCAATGCGGCTGTGGATGCCGTCACGGCGCCAGGCGCGGGCGATGGGCGCGGCCAGTTCACCCAGGCGCTGGGCATCGAACTGCGCCTGCCAGCGGGCCTGGTCGGCGTCAGGCATCTCGTCGAACAGCGCGCGCGCCTGCAGGGTGCGGTGGTGCTCCCATTCGTCGCGCAGGCGCTGCAGCCGTTCCACCGGGCTGGCGCGCTGCGCCGCCGGCGTGGCCGGGCCACTGGCCGCATCGTCGCCCTCGCCCGCGCCTGCGCCGGCGTACTGCTTCTTCAGCGCGTCACGCAGGTAGGCCGGCGGCGATTTCAACGGCGGCAGGGCGGCGTTCTTCAGGCGCTGCTCGGTGTGGTCGACGGCCGCGCGCAACACGCCCTCGTCGGTGATGGCGTACAGGTCCTGCGCATCGGCGCGCTTGAAGCCGATGGTCACCAGCCGATCGACCAGGGCGAGGTCGAACACGTTCCTGGCCGAATCGGCCAGGCCGGCCAGGCTGGCCTGCGGCTTGGGAATGACGCGAAACTGCAGCTCCTCGACCTTGCGGCCGCGCTTGTGCGGAATGGCTTCCATGCGAAAGCCGTCGCTGAGCGTGTCGAGCTCGACCAGCGCCTTCTTGATGGTGTCGCGGTGCAGGATGCGGTAGTCGACCGTGGTGATGTCGCTGCGGCCGGTGAGCACCGACGCCC
>JAGOBT010000209.1 GCA_017999135.1 Burkholderiaceae bacterium | reverse complement strand
CCGAAGCCGCGAAGCCCAGCTTCCGCGACGCACTGGCCCAGGTGTGGGCCGACAGCGACGCCCGCCGCTTCACCATCTTCGTGTTCGTGTCGATGCTGGCCTACAGCGCACAAGACCTGATCCTGGAACCGTTTGCCGGCATGGTGCACGGCTACACGCCGGGTGAAAGCACCCAGCTGTCGGGCGTGCAGCACGGCGGCGTGCTGATGGGCATGCTGATGGCCGCCTTTGCCGGCCGGCGCCTGGCCGGACGGGCCCTGGGCTCGCTGCGCGGCTGGGTGGTGGGCGGCTGCATCGCGTCGGCCGCCGCCATGGCCGGCCTGGTGGCCGCCGGACTGCTGGGCCCGGCCTGGCCGCTGCGCGCCACGGTGTTCGTGCTGGGCGTGTCCAACGGTGCGTTCTCGATCGCCGCCATCGGCGCCATGATGGCCCTGGCCACCCAGGGCGAACCAGGCCGCGAGGGCGTGCGCATGGGCCTGTGGGGCGCGGCGCAGGCCGTGGCCTTCGGCATGGGTGGCCTGCTGGGCGCGGCCGCCAGTGATGTGGCGCGCCGGCTGATCGGCACACCCGCCGAAGCCTATGCCAGCGTGTTTGCGCTGGAAGGGCTGCTGTTCCTGGTGGCTGCTGCGCTGGCCTGGCGCGTCGCCGTGCCAGCGCCGCCCCCCAAGACCGTGGCGGCCAGCCCGCAGCGCGGCCCCCTGACCCCTGCCAATGATTTCGGAGCAGCAACATGACAAGCAACACCGGCGCCACGGCGCCCACCGAGACCTTCGACGTGGTGGTGGTCGGCGGCGGCCCGGCCGGCGCCACGGCGGCCGATGATCTGGCACGCCAGGGCCGCAAGGTGCTGCTGCTCGATCGTGCCGGGCGCATCAAGCCTTGCGGCGGCGCCATCCCGCCACGGCTGATCAAGGACTTCGCCATCCCTGATGCACAGCTGGCCGCCCGCGCCCACAGCGCGCGCATGGTGTCGCCGGCCGATGTGAAGGTCGACATCCCGATCGAAGGCGGCTTCGTCGGCCTGGTCGACCGCGAGCACTTCGATGAATTCCTGCGCGAGCGGGCTGCCAGCCATGGCGCGCAACGGCGCAGCGGCCGCTTCGAGCGGCTCGAGCGTGATGCCGACGGCACCGCCCTGATCGTCTACCGCCCCACCGGCGGGGACGGCACCGAGGCCGAGGGCCCGCTGTGGTCGGTGCGTGCCAAGGCGGTGATCGGGGCCGACGGCGCCCGCTCGGCCGTGGCGCAGCAGGCCATCCCGGGCATCGAGAAGGTGGCCTGCGTGTTCGCGTACCACGAGATCATCGCCCTGCCCGACCAGCAGCCGGCCGGCTACGACCCCACCCGCTGCGACGTGATCTACCGCGGCAGCATCTCGCCCGACTTCTATGGCTGGGTGTTCCCGCACGGCAAGACGCTGTCGATCGGCACCGGCAGCGCCGACAAGGGCTTCAGCCTGCGCGGCGCGGTGGCCACGCTGCGGGCCGACGCCGGCCTGACCGGCGCGCGCACCATCCGCCGCGAAGGCGCACCGCTGCCGATGAAGCCGCTGAAGCGCTGGGACAACGGCCGCGACGTGGTGGTGGTGGGCGACGCCGCCGGCGTGATCGCGCCGTCGTCTGGCGAAGGCATCTACTACGCCATGGCCAGCGGTCGGCACGCGGCCACCGCCGTGGGTGCGCTGCTGCAGGGTGCGTCGCCACGCTGCCTGGGCCAGGCGCGCAAGCTGTTCATGCGCGAGCATGGCCGCGTGTTCTGGGTGTTGGGCATCATGCAGCGCTTCTGGTATTCCAGCGACAAGCGCCGCGAGCGCTTCGTCAGCATCTGCAAGGACAAGGACGTGCAGCAGCTGACTTTCGACGCCTACATGAACAAGCGCCTGGTGCGCAAGAAGCCCATGGCCCATGTGCGCATCTTCTTCAAGGACATGGCCCACCTGCTGGGCCTGGCGCGGGTGTGAGGCTCCAGTGAACGACCCCATCGTGCTGCTCTGGCACTGGCTGGCGGTGGGCCAGCCGGGTGCGCCGCTGGTGCCCACCTGGCTGACCGTCACCGTGGCCCTGGCCACCGCCGGCATGCTGCTGGAGGCGCTGCTGCTGCTGGCCTGGCACCGCCGCACCGGGCGCGGCCTGCCACCCGGCAGCCTGCTGCCCACGCTGGCCGCCGGCGGCGGCCTGATGGGGGCGCTGCTGGTGGTGCTGACCGGCGCCCCGACGCCGTGGATGCTGGCCCTGCTGGCCCTGGCCGGCGTGGCCCATGTGCTGGACCTGCGGCGCCGCTGGCAGCCGCGCGTGCAACGCGGCGCTTGAGCACACCGGGCCGGCTGCGGGCCCGGCCTGTCAAAGTTCAACCCGATCCACTTGATCTTGGGGGGGGGCGTGCCGATGCGTGGCACGAGGCCGCATGCCACATTGCCCAGGCAAGCCGCCACCGGTGCGGATGCTTCGGGAGACCGCATGCCGACACGACCGATCAGCCGCCTGCTCGCGGTGGGCGCCCTGGCGCTGGGCCTGGCGCAGGCCAGCACCGCTGCCGTGCAGTCTTTTCAGGGCAGCTTCAGCGACGACGACGACCTGGCGCTGTTCAGCCTCACGCTCGACAGCGACGGGCCACTGCGGATCACCTCGTTCTCGTCCAGCGGCGGCGTCAATGCCGCCGGCACGGCGGTGCCGGCGGGCGGGTTCGCACCGGTGCTGTCGCTGTTCGGGCCGGATGGCTACCTGGCGGACAGCCATGCCGGCAGCAGCCAACTGTGCGCTGACGATGGCGCCTACTGCTGGGATGCCCGCTTCGACACCCAGGTGGCCGCCGGCAGTTACCTGCTGGTGCTGTCGCAGGACGGCAACGACCCGAACCCTGCCCTGCCGGCCACGCTGGCCACCGTGGCCAACCTCTACAGCCAGACCGGCCAGCCGACCTACACCGCCGTCTACCTGGGCAGTGATGGCGACCCGCTGGCCCGCTTTGTGCGGCAGGACGGCACCCTGCGCAGCGGCCACTGGGCGCTGGACATCGACGTGGCTGCCAGCGTCACACAGGTGCCCGAACCCGGCACCTGGCTGCTGTGGATGGCGGGCTTGGCCGCCCTGGGCGGGTGGGCGTGGCGCCGCGCCGCGGCACCGGCCCTGCTGGCCGCGCTGGCGGCCGGCCCGGCACTGGCGCTCGATGCGCCGCTGGCCGCCGACACGCACACCAGCACCACCCTGCCGGCCAACAACTTCGGCGCGTTGCCGACGATCAACGTCGGCGGCGGCGCCACCGGCCTGCTGCGCTTCGACCTGGGCACGCTGCCGGCCGGCACCACCGCGGCCAAGCTGGTCAAAGCCACGCTGGTGCTGTATGTCAACCGCGTCGGCAGCCCCGGCGCCGTTGATCTGCACCCGGTCAACGGCAACTGGACCGAGGCCGGCGTCACCGCCACCAGCCTGCCGCCGTCGGGTGGCGCCAGCCTGTTCAACCTGCCGTTGCCGGCGCCCGGCAACTACATGGCCGTGGACGTGACCGCCCAGGTGAAGAACTGGATCACCAACCCGGGCACCAACTTCGGCTGGGCGATCGCCCCGGCACTGTCGGCGCCCACCACGGTCACCTTCTTCGACAGCAAGGAAAACACCGCCACCGGCCACGTGGCACGGCTGGACCTGACGCTGGCCGACCAGGGGCCGAAGGGCGACACCGGCCCGCAGGGGCTGAAAGGCGACCCCGGCCCACCAGGGCCGAAGGGCGACACCGGCCCCACCGGTGCGGCGGGCGCCACGGGCGCCACCCGGGCCCAGGGCCCGCGAGGCCTGACCGGCGCCACCGGTCCAGCCGGCCCGGTGAACCTGTTCTACCGCCGCATCGAGAACAGCGTAAGCGGCAACGTGCGCGCCGAGCGTGTCATCAACTGCCCGGCCGGCAGCCAGGTGATCGGTGGCGGTTGCGGCCACCGCGACTTCAACGACGCCGCGCCGGACATCAAGATCAACTTCAGCGGCCCGAACCCCAGCAACCCGACCGGTGCATGGCGCTGCATCATGACGAACAACAGCGGGTCCTCCAGGGCGGTGCAGATCTATGCGATCTGCACCACGCCCACCAGCAGCAACGGGCCCTGAGGGCCAGCGGGCGGCCGGTCAGCCGCCGTAGTGCCCCTCGAAGCGCAGCCGCAGCTCACGCTTGAGCAGCTTGCCGCTGGGGTTCTTCGGCAGGCTGTCGACGAAGACCACGCCCTTGGGCGTCTTGAAGTGCGCCAGCTGGGCGGCGCAGTGGGCGATGACCTGGGCTTCGGTGAGGTCGGCGCCGGGCTTGGCCACCACCACCGCCGTGACCGCCTCGATCCAGCGCGGGTGCGGCAGGCCGACCACCGCCACCTCGCTGACGCCGGCCAGCCGGTACAGCGCCTCTTCCACTTCGCGACTGGCCACGTTCTCGCCGCCGGTCTTGATCATGTCCTTCTTGCGGTCGACCACGCTGATGTAGCCCTCGTCGTCGACCACCGCCAGGTCGCCCGAGTGGAACCAGCCGCCCTCGAAGGCGGCCGCGGTGCGCTCGGTGTCGTGGAAGTAGCCCAGCAGCAGCTGCGGGCTGCGGTGCACGATCTCGCCGATCTCGCCGGGCTTCACGTCGTTCATCTGGTCGTCGACCACCCGGGTCTCGACATTGATCGCCGGCTTGCCGGCCGAGCCGGGCTTGCGCAATTGATCTTCCGGTTTCAACACGGTGGCCAGCGGGGCGATCTCGGTCTGGCCGTAGAAGTTCCAGATGCGCATCTGCGGGATGCGCTCGATCAGCTCGCGCATCACCGCCACCGGCATGATGCTGGCGCCGTAGTAGCCCTTGCGCAGGCTGCTCAGGTCGTGCTGGGCAAACAGCGGGCTGCGCAGCACGGCGATCCACACCGTGGGCGGCAGGAAGAACTGGCTGACCCGGTGCTGCGCCACCAGCGGCAGCAGGTTCTCTGGCGTGGGCTTGGCGGTGATGATGCTGGTGCTGCCCAGGTAGACGCTGGGGCCCAGGAACACATCGAGCTGCGCGCAGTGGTACAGCGGCAGCGCATGCAGCACGGTGTCGCCCTCGGCCATCTCGCCTTCGATGATGCAGCTGACGTACTGGTCGATCACCGCGCCGTGGGTCAGCATCGCGCCCTTGGGCAGGCTCTCGGTGCCGCTGGTGTAGACGATCTGCAGCAGGTGGTGGCTGTTGAAGGTGGGCTCGGGGCAGGGATGGTCAGCCAAGTCGGTGGCGGCCAGGTCGTCGAAGTTCAGGCAGCCGGCCGGACAGGTGCTGGGGTCTTCAGACGGCAGCCACAGAAAGCGGCTGATCTGCGTGTCGCGCGCCGCCGCGTCGCGGCCCAGCGCATGCAGGCCGCTGTCGACCGCCAGCAGCCTGACCCCGGCGTGGCGCAGGATGTAGCCCGCCTCGTCGGCGTTCAGCATGAAGTTGACCGGCACCATCACCGCGCCCAGCCGGGCCAGCGCAAACCGCAGCGCCGCAAAGCCGTGGCTGTTGCGCGCCAGCACGCCCACATGTTCACCCTGGGCCACGCCTTGGGCATGCAGGCCGGCGGCCAGGCGGCTGACCACGGTGTCGAATTCCTTCCAGGTCCAGCGGGTGCTGCCGCAGACGATGCCGGGCTTGTGGGGCAGGCGGGCAGCCGTGCGGTGCAGCAGGTCCGACAGGGTCTGGCGGCGCAGGGCGGGGTGGGCAACGTTGTGGGGCATGCAGGGTTCTCCGAGGTTCGTGCGCCACCGTAGCGGCTGGCGCCGCTGCCGGCCATCGGTGCATCACCGGGTGGATGGCGCGGGCCTGGGCCGCACACCGGCGGGGCAGGCACAGGGCCTGCGGGCTCAGAGCCTGCCGGCTGGTATCGCCGGCAGTCCTTTGCCAGCCTGCGAACGCCTTCCGGCGTCCGCAGCGCAGGCTCAGTTCATCTGCCGGAAGACGTGCATCAGGTCCAGGCAGCGCTGCGGCGCAGGCAGGAACGACGCACCGCTCAGCGGCGTGTCGAGAAATTCGGTGTAGCCGGCGGGCAGGTCGCCAGCCGGGGCGTTCAGGTCGAAGAAGCCCATCGTCCACTCGCTGAACTGGCGCTCGGCCGTGTGGCCGCTGTGCAGCGTCACCATGCCCTGGTGGCGGCGGTCGGCAGCGATGCGCGCTTCCAGCGCG
>JAGOBT010000208.1 GCA_017999135.1 Burkholderiaceae bacterium | reverse complement strand
CTCAGCTGCGACAGCTGGAGCTGGAGCTATCCACGTGACGCCTACGACAGCGACTTCGGCGGTTCACTCGGCAGCCTGAGCGTGCAGGTGGAGGTGCAGGCCGTGCCCGAGCCCGCCACCGTGGCGCTGTGGCTGGCGGGCCTGGCCGGCATGGCACTGCGGGCCAGGCGCCACGCCGGCTGATCAGGCCACCACCACCGGCACCCGCCGCGCCAGCGCGCACATCAGCTCGTAGCCGATGGTGCCGGCGGCAGCAGCCGGCTCGTCGATGGGCAGCACCGTGCCACCCGGGCCGCGGCCCCACAGCGTGACCTCGCTGCCGATGCCGGCGGCCGGCACCGGCGTCAGGTCGACGGTGAGCATGTCCATCGACACCCGGCCGACGGTGCGGCAGCGCACGCCGTCCACCAGCACCGGCGTGCCGGTGGGGCACAGCCGCGGGTAGCCGTCGGCATAACCGCAGGCCACCACGCCGATGCGCAGCGGCGCGTCGGCGGTGAAGCTGCTGCCGTAGCCCACGGTGTCGCCGGGCTGCAGCTGCTGCAAGCCGATGATCTTGCTGCGCAGGGTCATCGCCGGCTGCAGCTGCCAGTGGGCGGCGTCATGCGCAGGAAAGTCCGGCGCGCTGCCGTAGCACAGGATGCCGGCGCGCACCCAGTCACTGGACACCGGGTTGTCCAACGCACCCGGCCCCATGTGGCGCAGCACCGCCGCGCTGTTGCTCAGGCTGCGCTCGCCCGGCAGATCCTGCGTGGCGGCCTGGAAGGCGGCCACCTGGTGGGCGATGCCGGTGGGAGAGTCGGCGTCGCTGAAGTGCGTCATCAGCGAGATCTCGTCCACCTGCGGCAGCGCGTTCAGCCGCGCCCAGGCCTGGCGGAACGCCGCCGGGGTGAAACCCAGGCGGTTCATGCCGCTGTTCATCTTCAGGAACACCCGGTGCGGCGCATGCGTCTTGTGGCGCGCCAGCCAGTCGATCTGCTGCTCACAGTGCACCGCATGCCACAGGTTCAGGCGCGAGCACAGCTCCAGGTCACGCGGCTCGAACACGCCTTCGAGCAGCAGGATGGGGCCGCGCCAGTCCAGCGCACGCAGGCGCTCGGCCTCGGCCAGGTCCAGCAGCGCAAAGCCGTCGGCGCCGCGCAGGCCGGCAAAGGCCCGCTCGATGCCGTGGCCGTAGGCGTCGGCCTTGACCACCGCCCACACACGGGCATCGGGCGCACGGGCGCGGGCCTGCGCCAGGTTGTGGGCCAGGGCGTCGGGGTGGATCAGCGCTTCGATCGGGCGGGGCACGGTGGGCTCGTGAAAAGTGGTGGCACCGCACGCCAGCGCAGCGCCAGGCGAAATCGGCAATTCCTGCAAGCAGGGCGTCTGTCACGCGGGCTGCCAAGGGGTGCATGCTATAACCGCGCCGCGCTCGGGCAACGCCACCCGGGTGGCATGCATGGTGCCTTCACATCAGCCTGGCCCCGTTGCGTACCGATCGGAGACACAGGTGGGTCACCCCACCTGCCAGCACAGCCAGCAGCGGGCCGGAAAGCGGATGAAAAAAGGCTTCTACACCATCATGGCGGCGCAGTTCTTCAGCTCGCTGGCTGACAACGCGCTGCTGGTGGCTGCCATCGAATTGCTGAAGTCGTCGAACGCGCCGTCCTGGCAGGTGCCGGCGCTGGCGCCGATGTTCGCGCTGTTCTATGTGCTGCTGGCGCCGTTCGTGGGCGCCTTTGCCGATGCCGTGCCCAAGGGCCGCGTCATGTTCATCAGCAACAGCATCAAGGTGCTGGGCTGCCTGATGATGCTGTTCGGCAGCCACCCGCTGCTGGCCTATGCGGTGGTGGGGCTGGGCGCGGCGGCCTACTCGCCGGCCAAGTACGGCATCCTCACCGAGTTGCTGCCGCCGTCGCAGCTGGTCAAGGCCAATGGCTGGATCGAAGGCCTGACCATCGGCTCGATCATCCTGGGCATCCTGCTGGGCGGGCAGCTGATCGGCCCGCGCCTGTCGGGTGTGCTGCTGGGCCTGGATTTCCCAGGCCTGGACACCGGCGTGGACACCCCGGCCGAAGCCTCGATCGCCACCATGGTGCTGGTGTACATCGTGGCGGCGGTGTTCAACCTGTACATCCCGCGCACCGAAGCGCCGCTGCGCCCGCTGGTGGCCAACCCGGCCGAACTGGTGCGCGACTTTGCCCAGTGCAATTCCCGCCTGTGGGGCGACAAGCTGGGCCAGATCTCGCTGGCCACCACCACCCTGCTGTGGGGCGTGTTCGGCAACCTGCGGGTGATCGTCTTCGCCTGGGCCGCCGCGGCGCTGGGCTACAGCACGATGCAGGCCTCCAACCTGGCCGGGGTGGTGATCCTGGGCTCGGTGATCGGCGCGGTGATCGCCTCGTCCACCCTGAAGCTCGACCGCGCGGTGGGCGTGCTGCCGCTGGGCATTGCGGTGGGCTTCCTGATGATCGGGCTGAACTTCCTCACCAACATCTGGGCGGCGGTGCCGTTCCTGGTCGTCATGGGCGCGGTGTGCGGCTACCTGGTGGTGCCGATGAACGCCCTGCTGCAGCACCGCGGCCACAACCTGATGGGCGCGGGCCGGTCGATCGCGGTGCAGAACTTCAATGAGCAGGCCTGCATCCTGGCGCTGGGGGCGCTCTACGTCGGCATGGTCAAGCTGGGGCTGTCGGCCTTCACCGCCATCGCGGTGCTGGGGCTCAGCGTGGCCGGCGTGATGTGGCTGATCAAGCGCTGGCACCAGCGCAACTGCATCGACCACGCCGACGAGGTGGAACGCCTGCTCGCCATCGCCCGGACCGACAAGCATTGACTTCGCCCCCCCCGAAGCGCCTGCGGCGCTCCCCCCAGGGGGCGGCCCCGGCGGCCCGGCAGAGCCGGTTCCGCGGCGCCCGCTTGGTTTGGGCTGCACTGCGCCGCAATCGGTGCACAGGATGCTGAAACAAGGTGCCGCCCGCTGGCTGGCGGTGGGCGCCCTGGTGTTCAACGCCTTCACCTGGGGCGTGAGCTGGTGGCCGTTCCGGCAGCTGGGTGCGATGGGCCTGCACCCGCTGTGGCTGACCGGCTGCATCTACAGCATCGCCGTGGTGTTGCTGCTGCTGGCGCGGCCGGCGGCGGCCAGGCACCTGCTGCGCACACGCTCGCTGTGGTGGCTGGTGCTGGCCTCGGGCGGCACCAACGCCTGCTTCAACTGGGGCGTGAGCATCGGCGACGTGGTGCGCGTCGTGCTGCTGTTCTACCTGATGCCGCTGTGGACGGTGCTGCTGTCGCGCGCGCTGCTGGGCGAGCGCATCAGCGGCCGCGGCGCGTTCCGCGTGGCGCTGGCGCTGGCCGGCGCGCTGGTGGTGCTGTGGCCGGCCGGCGGCGCTGCGCACGCCCCTGCCGCCGGCGCACCGGTGCCGGGCCTGCTGCCCGACCTGCTGGGCCTGCTGGGCGGCTTCTGCTTTGCGCTGAACAACGTGCTGCTGCGGCGCGAGGCCCGGCAGCCGGAATCAGCACGCGCGCTGGCGATGTTCAGCGGCGGCGCGGTGGTGTCATTGGTGCTGGCCAGCTGGCTCACCGTCACCGGGGTGGCCAGCGCGCCGCCGCCGCTGGCCTGGGCCTGGGTGCTGCCGGCGCTGGGCCTGGCGGTCTGGTTCCTGGCGTCGAACCTGACGCTGCAGTACGGCGCGGCGCGGCTGCCAGCCAACACCACTGCGGTGGTGATGATCAGCGAGGTGTTCTTCGCCAGTGCGTCGGCCCTGGCGCTGGGCGCCGGCAGCCTGGGCTGGCGCGAGGCGCTGGGCGCGCTGATGATCCTGGGCGGGGCGCTGCTGGCGTCGGTGCAGCGCGACTGACGCCGCCGGCTACGTGTGCCGGCCCGGGCGCTGGGCGCCGCTGCCGGCCTGGCCCAGCGGCCGGTACAGGCCCTGGCGGCCCAGCAGGCGGTCGAGCGCCGTCAGGTCGAGCGGCTTGCCCAGGTAGGCCTCGGCACCGGCCAGCGTGCCGCGCACCTGGTCGACCGGGTCATGGAAGGCCGAGACCATCACCACCATCGGCGCGCGGCCACCCGGGTGGTGCAGGCGGTAGCGGATCTGGTGGCAGAGCGTCAGGCCATCGGTGCGGCTGTGCGGGCCCAGGTCGACATCCAGGAACACCAGCCCGTAGACATGGTGGGTGAGCAGGTCGAGCGCGCGCTCGCTGTCGCGGGCCAGGTCGACGTCGATGGCGTAAGCCTGCAGCTGGCGCTTGAGGAAGTGCAGCGCCACCTCGCTGTCGTCGACCAGCAGCGCACGCGGCGCGATCTGCGGGCGGCGCAGGGCCTCCAGCTCGCGGCGGCGGGCTTCCTGCGGATCGAGCTGGGCCGGGTGGCGGCGCGGCGGCAGGTCGTCGTCGACACGGCGGGTGGGCGAATCGGGCAGATCGAGCATGCCGATGGTGCGCAACGCACCGCGCCCCAGGCTGCTGGGCAGGGTGAGCGGCAGGGGCGACGAGCGCGGGTTGTCACGCCGGGCCATCAGTGCATCGAGCTCGCGCAGCACCTGGGTCTGGTCGATCGGCCGCATCATCCAGGCGGCGGCTTCGGGCGGCGCCAGCGCGCCGATGAACAGCGCGTCCTGCACCCGGCCCAGGGTGCGCAGCAGTTCCAGCACGCCGGGCTCGTCGGCGTCGGCGATCACCAGATCGGCCAGGTCGGCGTTGAGCACGTGCGCATAGCGCGGGCGCGTGCGGCCGGTGAGCTGGAAATACGACGCCAGCGCCTTGCGGTCGAAGGCGCTGAAGCCGAGGATGGCGACCGGGATCGGAACGGGCATGGCCGGGCGGATGGGGCAGGTGGCGCAGTATGGCCCGCCGGCCCATGGGGCGCCAGCGCCGGCAGCGCGCAGACCGGCCCACTACGGGGATACGATGGTGGCCTTTCCGCCACAGCCCGCACTTCTGCGGCGTCAGCCATGCCCGCCTCCAGCCTGCCCGACATCATCGCCCAGGACATCACCGGCAAGCCCGTGCACCTGGCCGACCATGCCGGCCAGGTGCTGCTGATCGTCAACACCGCCAGCGCCTGCGGCTTCACGCCGCAGTTCGCCGGGCTGGAGAAGCTGTGGGCCACCTACCGCGACCGCGGCCTGGTGGTGCTGGGCTTCCCCAGCAACGAGTTCGGCGGTCAGGACCCGGGCAGCAACGACCAGATCGCCAGCTTCTGCCAGCTGAACTACGGCGTCAGCTTCCCGATGATGGCCAAGGTGAAGGTCAACGGCGCCGAGGCGCACCCCCTGTTCGCCTGGCTGAAGGACGAGGCCCCGGGCCTGCTGGGTAGCAAGGGCATCAAGTGGAACTTCACCAAGTTCCTGGTCGGCCGCGACGGTCGGGTGCTCAAGCGCTATGCGCCACAGGATGCACCGGAGAAGCTGGCCGCCGACATCGAGGCGGCCCTCGGGTAGGTGCGCCACCTGGCGCCGGGCCACATTGCGCCTTGGCCGCCCCGGATAATCGGCAGCTCAATTCAGGAGCCCCCGATGTTCGAGCACATCCAGCCCTACGCGGGCGACCCGATCTTCGCCCTGGTCGATGCCTTCCATGCCGACCCGCGGCCGCAGAAGGTGAACCTGTCGATCGGCATCTACTTCGACGAGCAGGGCCGCCTGCCGGTGCTGCCCAGCGTGCTGCAGGCCGAGGCCCGCATCCAGGCTGCCGGCGGCGCCAAGCCCTACCTGCCGATGGAAGGCGACGCCGCCTGCCGCGCCGAAGTGGCGAGGCTGCTGCTGGGCGCCGACCACCCGGCCATCGCCGAAGGGCGTGTGGCCACCATCCAGACAGTGGGCAGCTCGGGCGGGCTGAAGGTGGGCGCCGACTTTCTGAAGACCTGGCTGCCCGAGGCCGGCGTCTGGGTCAGCGACCCGACCTGGGACAACCACCGCTCGATGTTCGAGGGCAGCGGGTTCCGCGTCGAGACCTATCCGTACTACGACGCGGCCACCGGCGGCGTGCGCTTCGACGCCATGCTGGATGCCCTGCGCGGCCTGCCGGCGCGCAGCATCGTGCTGCTGCATGCCTGCTGCCACAACCCCACCGGCGTGGACCTGAGCCCGGCGCAGTGGGACGCCCTGATCCCGGTGCTGCGCGAGCGGCAACTGCTGCCCTACCTGGACCTGGCCTACCAGGGCTTCGGCGACGGCATCGACGAAGACGC
>JAGOBT010000207.1 GCA_017999135.1 Burkholderiaceae bacterium | reverse complement strand
AGGCGGTCATCATGCCCGCGGTACGGGATGGCCACCGGCGTCGGGTTGTAGTACTCGGCCACCAGCAGGTAGCGCGCACTGGACGCGACCATGCAGTCGTACACCAGCGGCAGCAGCGCCGGCTGGATGTGGATCAGCACGCCCTTGGTGAACACCAGGTCCCACTGACGCTGGGGCTGGAAGTCGAGGATCGAGCCTTCATGCACCCGGTTGTCGCCGACCAGCGCGCGCAACTGGGTGGCGGCCTGGGGATTGATCTCGATGGCATGGGCATCGAGCTGCGGAAACAGCAGCTGCAGCGCGCGCAGGTTCATGCCGATGTTGGCCCCGAACTCGATGCACGACTGCAGGCCCCGGGCCTGCCCCAGCGCCTTGGCAAAGAAGTCGAGGTTGGCCGCCAGCAACTGGCTGCCCTGGTTGCGCTGGATGTACTCGGTGCCGAAGTCGCCGGCCCAGAAGGCCTCCTGGGCACTGCGAAAGGGTGTGTCGGGCTGCATGGTTCGGTTTGCGTGGCGGGTGTGGTCTGGCCGCACTGTTGCACAGCGGCCGTGCCGCCGTGTCACTTCAGCGCCCAGCCCCCGCTGACCGGGAACACCTGGCCCACGAAGCAGGCCGCCGCCGGGCTGCACAGGTAGGCGGCGAACAGCGCGTCTTCGTCGGCACCGACCAGCCGGCCCAGCGGCACCTCGCGCGCCAGCCGTTCCTGGAAGCGCGGATTCGCCTGCACGCTGGGCGGAAAGTAGGTGGGGTTGGCGACGAAGTTCTGCGCGATGGCGTTGAACTGGATGTTGTGCGGCGCCAGCTCCAGCGCCACCGACTGCATGTAGGCCAGCTGTGCGCCGCGTGCCGCGCTGTAGCTGCCAGTGCGCTTCTGGCCGCGCAGCGCGGCGGCGCTGCCCATCAGCAGGATGCGGCCCGACTTGCGCGCCAGCATCTGCGGCAGCACCGCGGCCACCAGGCGTGGCATCGGGTCGACCATGTGGGCGAACACGCTGCGCCATTCGGCGTCGCCGATGTCCTGCGCTGCGGTGGCTGGCGCGGGCAGCGCCAGGTGCAGCAGCAGCACGTCGACCTGGCCGGCATCGGCCACCACGGTGGCGGCGGCCGCCGGGTCGTCGGCCAGCGGCCGGGTGTCGGCGATGACGGTGGCCCCCTGGGCGGTGAACACATCGGCCAGCGTCGGGCCCATGAAGTCATCGGCCTGGGTGAGCAGCACCCGCAGGCCGTCGAGTCGTGCAGTGATCGTCATGCCGCGCAGCATACGGCCAGCGGCCGCGCGGTTGTCAGCTGTGCAGCGTCACGCCCGCCGCATCCACCCGCACCCAGCTGCTGGCCGGCACGCTTTGCCACGCCTCGGGACAGGCGTCCAGCGGCTCCGAGGCCACGATGTGGCCGCCTGCGCCACGGCCCACGTACAGCGACGGCGGCTGGTCGTCGCTGGCGAAGCGGAAGGCCAGCAGCTGCTGGCCGTCTGACAGCGCCGCGGCAAAGCGCAAGGGTTCGGCAATGCCCAGCATGGCCATGCGGGCCTGGGTGTCGTGCAGCACGGCCTGCATCGCGTCGGCCGGCGGCACGCCGGTCTCGATGCGGGCCAGGGCCAGCAGGAACAGCAGCTCGGAATCGGTGGCGCCGCGGCGCGCCGCATACAGCCGCTCGGGCAGCTGCGCCTCCAGCGCACGGCGCACGCCGGCGTAGCCGCCGATCTGGCCGTTGTGCATGAACAGCCACTTGCCGTGGCGGAACGGGTGGCAGTTGTGCCGGGCGATGCCACCCCCGGTGGCCGCCCGCACATGGCCGAAGAACAGCCCCGACCGCACCGTGGCGCACAGCGCCAGCAGGTTCTCGTCGGACCAGGCCGGCATCACCTCGCGGTACACGCCCGGCTCGTCGCGGTCGCCGTACCAGCCCACGCCGAAGCCGTCGCCGTTGGTCACCGTGCGCGCTTCTTCGGCCTTCAGCGCCTGGTGCACCAGGGAGTGGCGCGGCGCGCACACCACCGAGTCCAGGTAGATCGGTTCACCAAGATAGGCAACAAGTCGGCACATGGCAGCTGGGGTGACTGGTCCGCAAGGGGCGGGCCTGCTGAACCCGTTGTCGGCAGGCCCGCCGGCTGACTTGAGCCGGCGGGCTATGCTGCCGGCGGCCCTGCGGTGGGGCGCACAGAGGCGGCATGGGGCACGGCATGGGGCAGGGCGGCAAGACGGCATGGTGGCGCGACGTGTCGGTGTCGGCCGTGGTGGCCGGCTTCGTGGCGGTGCTGGTGGGCTACACCAGCTCGGTGGCCATCGTCTTCCAGGCCGCGCAGGCGCTGGGCGCCACCACCGCCCAGACGGTGTCGTGGATGTGGGCCCTGGGCCTGGCCATGGGCATCAGCTGCATCGGCCTGAGCCTGCACTACCGGCTGCCGGTGCTCACCGCCTGGTGCACGCCGGGCGCGGCGCTGCTGGCCGCCACCCAGGGCGTCAGCCTGCCCGAGGCCACGGGCGCCTTCGTGGTCTGCGCGCTGCTGATCATCACCAGCGGCGCCACCGGGCTGTTCGAGCGGGTGATGGACAAGCTGCCGATGGCCGTGGCCGCCGCGCTGCTGGCTGGCGTGCTCACCCGCTTCGGGCTGGACGCGGTGCTGTCGGTGCGCACGTCGCCGGTGCTGGTGGTGGCGATGCTGGCGGCCTTTCTGGCCGGGCGCCGCTGGTGGCCGCGCTATGCCGTGCCGGGTGTGCTGGTGGCCGGCATCGCGGTGGCCGCCGCGCAAGGGCGGGTGGCACTGGGCGGGGTCGACTGGTCCTGGGCCATGCCGGTGTGGGTGACGCCGCAGTTCTCGGTCAGCAGCGTGGTCGGTGTGGCGTTGCCGCTGTTCATCGTCACCATGGCCTCGCAGAACCTGCCCGGCGTGGCGGCACAGCGGGCGGCGGGTTATGCCATCCCGGTGTCGCCGGTGACCACGGCCACGGGCCTGGTCACGCTGGTGCTGGCACCGTTCGGCGCGTTCGCGATCAACCTGGCGGCCATCACCGCGGCCATCTGCATGAGCCCCGAAGCCCATGCCGACCCCGCCAAGCGCTACACCGCGCCGGTGGTGGCCGGCATCTTCTACACGCTGCTGGGCCTGGCCGGGGGCGCGGTGGTGGGGCTGCTGGCGGCGTTTCCGAAGGAACTGGTGGCGGCGGTGGCCGGCCTGGCTTTGCTGGGCACCATCGCCGGCGGGCTGGCGCAGGCGCTGGCCGAACCCCGCCACCGGGATGCAGCGGCGCTGACCTTCCTGGTCACGCTGTCGGGCGTCAGCGTGGCGGGCATCGGCGCCGCCTTCTGGGGGGTGGTGGCCGGCGCGGTCACACTGGCTGTGCAAAACTGGAGGAAATAGCTCCCCCCGCAGCGCCTTCGGCGCTCCCCCCAGGGGGCGCCGCCAGCGGCCCGGCAAAGCCGGTTCCGCGGCGGCCGCTGGCTCCAACCGGGCCATGTTCCGATCGACACAGGTGAACCCGCCATGCAACTGCTCTTCATCGCCGACCCGCTGGAGACCTTCAAGACCCACAAGGACAGCACCTTCGCGATGATGCGCGAGGCCGCTGCCCGCGGCCACACGCTGATGGCCTGCGGCCCGCAGGATGTGCGCTGGCAGCGCGGCGAACAGGTCACCGCCTTCGTGCGCGACATCACCCTCACCGGCGACGCCGACGACTGGTTCCGCGCCGCCCAGCAGCCGCCCGACGAGCGCCCGCAGGTGCTGGCCGAGGTGGACGCGGTGCTGATGCGCAAGGACCCGCCCTTCGACCCCGAGTACTTCTACGCCACCCACCTGCTGAGCCAGGCGGTGCGCGAGGGCGCACGGGTGTTCAATGATCCGGCAGCGCTGCGCAACCACCCGGAGAAGCTGGCGATCCTGGAGTTCCCGCAGTTCATCGGCCCCACGCTGGTGACGCGCGATGCGGCCGACGTGCGCCGCTTCCATGCCGAGCACCGGGACATCATCCTCAAGCCGCTGGACGGCATGGGCGGCATGGGCATCTTCCGCGTCGGGCCCGACGGCCTGAACCTGGGCAGCATCACCGAGACGCTGAACGCCGACGGCGCGCAGACGCTGATGGTGCAGCGTTACCTGCCCGAGATCGTCAAGGGCGACAAGCGCATCCTGGTGATCGGCGGCGTGCCGGTGCCTTACTGTCTGGCGCGCATTCCGCAGGGCAGCGAGATCCGCGGCAACCTGGCCGCCGGCGGCAAGGGCGTGGCCCAGCCGCTGAGCGACCGCGACCGCGAGATTGCCACCGCCCTGGGCCCGATCCTGGCCGCCCGCGGCCTGCTGCTGGTGGGGCTGGATGTCATCGGCGACAGCCTCACCGAGATCAACGTCACCAGCCCCACCTGCTTCCAGGAAATCACCCAGCAGACCGGCTTCGACGTGGCCAAGGTGTTCATTGACGCGCTGGAGGCGGCGCTGAAGTGAGCCTGCACGCCCTGCTGGACGACGCGGGCCGCTTCGGCCCCGAGTATGGCGACGGCCTGGCCAGCCATCTGCCGATGGGCCTGGTGGCGCTGCAGGCACTGGGGGCCGATGGCCCGCACCTGCAGGCCTTCTTCCGCACCGAGTCGGCCCACCTGCTGTCGGCGCCGTCGCCGCAGGCCTGGCCGTCGGGCGATGCCTGGGCCGGGCGCTTCGGCGACATCACTGCCTGGCCGGTCTACCACCACCTGTTCAGCCAGTGGCTGGCCGCCGAAGGTGCGGCCGATGTGCTGGCCCAGGTGCTGCCGCAGCTGATGCCGGGCTGCGCGGCGGCGGCCTTCCATGGCCCGATCCGCGCTGCCGCCGCGTTGCGCGCCGGCCATGCCGGCGAACTGGCTGCGGGCCTGGCCTACTGGGCCGCGCGCCACCAGCCGCTGGCGCCGCTGCCGGCACGCGCCGGCACGGTGGCCGACCCGTTGACGCTGCTGCGGCGCCTGCCGGCCGTGCCGTCGAAGCGGCCGCTGATCGCGTTGCGCATGGCCCATGCCGCCGGGCACCCGGCACTGCAGGCCGCCGTGCCGCGCCTGGCCGTGGGGCCTGGCACGCAGGCGCGCCTGTCGCGGCTGGCGGCGCAGGCGTATGCCGGCAGCGGCAACTTCACCGTGTTGCACATGGTCACCGCCAGCCATGCCATGCGGCTGCTGTTGCCCAGCCTCGGCGCGGGCGAGGCGGCCGACGCTGCGCTGCGCTGGTTCTGGCAAGCCTGGGCCACCGCGCTGGTGGCCGCCTGCGTGAAGCCCCGGCCGCCGGTGCCACTGCTGCCCTGGCCGGTGATCGTGCAGCGCGCGCTGGCATCGACTGACGTGCATGTCATCAAGCTGGTCGACGCCTGCCGCGAAGAAGACGCCGCCCATGGCGCCAGCCACCACGGCAACGCCTGGCAGCAGGCCGCCAGCCGCGCCGTCACGCCGGCCTGACCGTTCCCGAACCCGCCCACCTGAAGGACACCCCATGAAGACCCAAGCCGCCGTCGCCTGGAAAGCCGGCGCCCCGCTCACCATCGAGACCGTCGACCTGGAGGGCCCGCGTGACGGCGAGGTGCTGGTGGAAGTGAAGGCCACCGGCATCTGCCACACCGACTACTACACCTTGAGCGGCGCCGACCCCGAAGGGCTGTTTCCCGCCATCCTGGGCCATGAGGGCGCGGGCGTGGTGCTGGAGAGCAAGGTGCCCTGGCTGAAGGCCGGCGACCATGTGATCCCGCTCTACACGCCCGAGTGCCGGCAATGCAAGTTCTGCCTGTCGCGCAAGACCAACCTGTGCCAGGCCATCCGCAGCACCCAGGGCAAGGGGCTGATGCCCGACGGCAGCAGCCGCTTCTCCATCGACGGCCAACCCATCCTGCACTACATGGGCACCAGCACCTTCGCCAACCACATCGTGGTGCCGGGCATCGCGCTGGCCAAGATTCGGCCGGATGCGCCGTTCGACAAGGTCTGCTACATCGGCTGCGGCGTGACCACCGGCGTGGGCGCGGTGCTGTTCACCGCCAAGGTGGAGGCCGGCGCCAACGTGGTGGTGTTCGGCCTGGGCGGCATCGGGCTGAACGTGATCCAGGGCGCCAAGATGGTGGGCGCCGACAAGATCATCGGCATCGACATCAACCCGGGCCGCGAGGCGATGGCCCGCCAGTTCGGCATGACGCACTTCCTGAACCCCAAGGACCACGCCAACATCGT
>JAGOBT010000206.1 GCA_017999135.1 Burkholderiaceae bacterium | reverse complement strand
TCTTGTAGGTTCATGGGGCGTCGTCTACTTGAGGGTGCCGATGCGACCGAGGCATGGCCAGCCTTGCTTGTTCTTGTGGGGGTTGAGCGTGGCGTCGTACGTGCCGCGTTTGAAGGTCTTGCCGCAGACCGTGCAGGCGAAGGTGTAGGTGAGCCCGGTCTGGCCAAAGGGCTTGGTGCTGGCGCGGCGCACGGGCGCCGCACTTCTGGGGGCAGGCGGCCTGGCCGGTGCGAATGCGGCGGCCCGCGCTGCTGGGCGCTCCACAGAGGGTGCAGCCAGCGGGCCCGATGCGGTCAGCTCGACGACGTAGCGGGGCCGGAAGGCTTGCCGCGTGACCGTGGCCGCGTTGACGCGGTCGAGCCGGTAACTGCGGGATTCGCCGGTGTCTGCCTTCACGCAGAACAACAGCAGGTGACCGGCGTTCGTCCGGCGAACCGAGTAGGGCTCGATCGTGGGCGACGTGCGCTCGCCGTTGACCTTGGTGTAGTCCAGTTGCACGCAAAGGCGGTTGGCCGCGGCAAAGCGGATCGTCTCGAGCGATCCTGCCTCGGCGCCCCAGGCCTGAACCATCGGCGGCAAGCGCCAGGTGGCATCGAGCGTATCGCGCCCGAATGCTCCGCCCGGCACAGCAGCAAAGGTGGGCGCGGCGATGACCTCGTTCAGCCACTCGAAGACTTCCGGAAGCTCTTGCCAGAACTCGGCGAAGGGCGGGCAGGTCGGCAGCTGGTGGGCGAGCATCTGCTCCCACTCCACCTCGATGGCGGCGCGCTCGGGGCGGTCCGTCAGCGCGGCATAGGTGGGCACCGCAATGCCCTTGAACGCGCACTTGCGGGCCAGCGTGCTGCGGACGACGGCGCGGTCCGGCTGCAGGTCTTGCCGGCGGTAGAGGTGCACCACGTCGTACAGGTCCCGTGGGCGCTGGCGCTCGGCGAGTGCCCGCATCTTCTCGGCGAAGACCTCTTCGAACGAGTAGCTGAGCACGTGGATGCCGTCTTCTGGTCGGTCGGTGTAGGGGTGGTGAACCGGGCGCTGCACCGGCGTCAGCACCAGCACCTCATCGGCAGCCAGGTCGAGCTTGATGCGAGGCGGATCGCCCGCGCGACCGAGCGGCCCGCGATAGCCCACGCGGCCTTGCGCCGATGACGTGCCGCGCGGGTTCGTGAAGACCTCGAACTTGCGTGCTTCAGGCGGAAGCTGAAGGCCGCAGGCGTCGTAAACCCACTCGCCCACCTCTTCGAAGACCCCGGCGAGGAAGTCCTCATCCAGGTGCTCGGCGTCCTGTAGCGTGAAGTCCAGGTCCTCCGAGAACCGGTAGGTCTCGAAGTAGCACTTCTTCAGGCAGGTGCCTCCCTTGAACACCCAGCGTGGGCCGATCACCGGGTGGGCCGAGATGCCGGCCAGGAACCAGCCGAGGGCGTAGTCCTTCTCGACCACGTGGGCCTGGAGCTGCAGTTCGGCTGCCAGGGCCATGATTTCCTGCTTGGGGATCATGGCGCGGGCTCCCGCAGTTCACTGTCCGGAACCCATACGCGCCACGCCGTCACCAGGCGGTCTGCTGGCAGTGCCGGATCGAGGCTGGCGTAGCCTGCCGTCATGCGTTGGCGGCAGGTGGCGATCAACTCGGCTGTCCCGGCCGCGGCGGCATGGTCGCGCTGCAGCAAGTAGCCCAGGCGCTTGTAGACGGCACCGATGCCCAGCTTCTCGGCATAGAGCAACAGCTTGGGAGCTTCTTTCGGCTGCCCGCGCAGTAAGGTGGTCAGCATCTCTGCCATGTGGCGAATGCCGCCACCCAGGCTGGGTGACGCCAACATGTCGACCAAGGTCCGGGCCGGGTCGGACACCTGCACGCGCGTGCCTCCCCTCCAGACCGTCTTCAACCCGATGAGGTGCGACTGGGCGACCGTGTGCAGGTCGAAACGTACTTTGCGCAAGACAGGCTGGCGGTCGTAGGGGCGCTTCAGCGTCATCACGCAGACCGAGCGGAAGATCTGCTCGGTCAGCCCCCAGTGTTCCGCTGCAGACCAGCCGCCGATGTAGCAAGGCGCGAACATGGTCGTGGCGACCGACCACGGGTCTTCGAGCGCCACGTCGGCGGAAGGCGATTCGATCGGCACGGGGACGTACGCGCCGCGCCGGACGCGCGCCAGCCATCCAGAGCGCGACCAGGCGGCCAGCCGACGCGAAGCGGCGGCCGGCGTCAGCCCCAGCGTTGATGCCGCCAGACTCGTTGTGACGAGAGGCGGGTTGTCTCGCAACAGGCGGCTGAGTTCGCGACGCGAAGCGGCGCTGAGGCCAGAGGGGAGCATTCGCTACATCTTAAGCTCGGAAACAACAAGTTTCAGCGTTGGATCGTCGCTTGGAATGTAGTGGTCTGTGCCTGCTTGCAGGCACCTGCCTCCGGCTCAGCCCGCCTCCCGCTCGTCCAGCCCGAACTGCATCGCCGCCAGCCGCGCATACAGCCCGCCGCGCGCCACCAGTTCGTCATGGCTGCCGATGTCGACGATGCGCCCGGCCTCCATCACCACGATGCGGTCGGCCTTCTGCACCGTGGCCAGCCGGTGGGCGATGACCAGGGTGGTGCGGCCGCTCATCGCGCGCTCCAGTGCGGCCTGCACCATGCGCTCGCTCTCGGCATCGAGGGCGCTGGTGGCCTCGTCCAGCAGCAGCAGCGGCGGGTTCTTCAGCATCGCCCGGGCGATGCTGATGCGCTGGCGCTGCCCGCCTGACAGGCGCACGCCGCGTTCGCCCAGGTAGGTGTTGTAGCCCTCTGGCAGGGCGGTGATGAAGTCGTGCGCGAAGGCCGCCTTCCCGGCGGCGATCACCTCGGCCTCGGTGGCGCTGGGCTGGCCGTAGCGGATGTTCTCCAGCGCGCTGGTCGAGAAGATGGTCGAGTCCTGCGGCACGATGCCCACGCGCTGGCGCAGGCTGGCCAGGCTGGCGTGGCGGATGTCCACGCCGTCGAGCGTGATGGCACCGCTGCCCACGTCGTAGAAGCGCAGCAGCAGCTGGAACACCGTGCTCTTGCCCGCGCCGCTGGGGCCGACGATGGCCACCGTCTCACCCGGCGCCACCTGCAGGTTGAAGCCCTGCAGCGCCGGCAGCCGGGGGCGTGACGGGTAGTGGAATCCGACCCCGCTGAACACCACGCCGGCGCCGGCCGGGCGGTGCGGCAGCGCCAGCGGGGCCGCGGGCTCGGCCACCGGGCTCTTGGCGTCCAGCAGTTCCATCAGCCGTTCGGTGGCGCCGGCGGCGCGCAGCAGGTCGCCGTACACCTCGCTCAACACCGCCACGCTGCTGACCAGGATGATCACGAACACCACCGTCTGCCCCAGGTGGCCGGCGGTGATGGTGCCGGCCGCCACCGCCTGCGTGCCCTGGTACAGGCCCCACAGCAGCGCGCCGAAGGTGGCGGTGATGATGAAGCCCACCAGCAGCGCACGCACCTTGGTGCGCTTGCGCGCCGTCTCGAAGGCGGCCTCGGTCGACGCGTTGAAGCGCTGCGCCTCGCGCTGCTCCTGCACATAGCTCTGCACCACGGGGATGGCGTTCAGCACCTCGGCGGCGATGGCGCTGCTGTCGGCCACCCGGTCCTGGCTGGCGCGGCTGAGCTTGCGCACCCGGCGGCCGAAGTACAGGCTGGGCAGCACCACCAGCACCAGGATGCCCAGCACCTGGGTCATCACCACCGGATTGGTGACGATCAGCATCACCATCGCCCCCGTGCCCATCACCACGTTGCGCAGGCCCATGCTCAGGCTGCTGCCCACCACCGTCTGCACCAGGGTGGTGTCGGTGGTCAGGCGGCTCAGCACCTCGCCGCTGGCGTTGCTCTCGAAGAACTCGGGGCTCTGCTGCACCACATGGCCGTAGACGGCGTTGCGCAGGTCGGCCGTCACCCGCTCACCCAGCCAGCTGACCATGTAGAAGCGCAGCGCCGAGAACAGCCCCAGCGCCGCGCCCACGCCGAACAGCGCCAGAAAGTGCCCGCGCAGCGCCATCACCCGCTGGGCCGGGTCGGCGGCGATCACGCCCTGGTCGATCAGCGACTTCAGCGCCACCGGGAAGGCCAGTGTGCTGACCGCCGCCAGCACCAGAAACAGCCCAGCCAGCGTGATCTGCAGCCGGTACGGTCGCAGGAAAGGCCTCAGCCCGGAGAGTGAACGGGGGCTTTTGGCGGCGGGGCGGTCGTTGTCTTTCTGGGCCATGGCCAGCAGTGTAGGGGTCGACCCGGAGCGGCTGTGGACGGCTGCCAGCCAGCCCTGCGCAAATGCATGCAAGGGCAATCATTGCCTTGGCAATAATGTCGCGATGGCCGATCCTGCCCCGTCCATCGCCGCCTTCTATTCGCCCGAGACGATCCGGCCCGACAACAACGTCGGCCTGCTGATGAAGCGGGCCCTGCAGTCGATCCGCCAGACCATCGACCGCGAGCTGGCGCCGCACGACCTGACCCAGGCGCAGTGGCTGCCGCTGGTGCGCATCGCCCATGGCGGCTGCACCACCATCGCCGCGCTGGCGCGCGACCAGGCCATCGACCCCGGCGCCATGACCCGGGCGGTGGACCGGCTGGAGGCCAAGGGCCTGCTGCGCCGCGAGCGGTCGGCGCCAGACCGGCGTGTCGTCACCCTGGTGCTGACCGACACCGGGCGCGCGGCGGCGGCGCTGGTGCCGCCGGTGGCAGTGCAGGTGCTCAACGCCCACCTGGCCGGTTTCAGCCCGGCTGAATGGCAGCAGCTGATCGGCCTGCTGACCCGGCTGCTGGCCAACGGCGACGCGCTGCGCGAGCCGGCGCGGGAGCCGGCATGACCGCCGTGCCACGCCACATCTTGGCCGCCGCACTGGCCGCTGCGGCACTGCTGGCCAGCTGCGCCCAGCCCGGCGCGCCGATCACGCAAGCGCCGCTGCTGGCCCCGGCCGCGGCCGGGCTGGGCGACGTGGCCGGTGCCTTTCCCGATGCCCGCTGGTGGGCGGCGCTGGGCGATCCGGCGCTGGACGCGCTGATCGAGACCGCGCTCACTGGCCAGCCCGGCTTGCAGGCGGCCGCCGCCCGGCTGGCCGCCGCCGACGCCGCGGTGGCACTGGTGCAGGGCGGCCAGGGCCCGCAGGCGGCGCTGTCGGCCGACGCCACGCGCCAGCGCTTCAGCGGCAACGGGCTGATCCCGCCGGCGGTGGCTGGCCGCGTGCGCAACACCGCCAATGTCCAGGCCAGTGGCCACCTGGCGCTCGACTTCTTCGGCAAGCAGGACGCCGCACTGGCCGTGGCCATCGGCCACCAGCGCGCCGCCGCCGCCGAGGCGCAGGCCGCCCGCAGCCTGCTGGCGGCCCAGCTCACCCAGGCCTGGGTGGCCCTGGCCCGGCTGCTGGCCCAGCGCGATGTGGCCACCCAGGCCCAGGCCCAGCGCCAGGCCCTGCGTGACCTGACGGCCCAGCGCGTGGCCGCCGGGCTCGACACCCAGGGCGCGCTGCGCAGCGCCGACAGCCCGGTGCCCGAGGCGCGGGGCCAGATCGCCGGGCTCGACGGCCAGATTGCCGCCACCCGGCACCGGCTGGCGGCGCTCAGCGGCCAGGCGCCGCAGGCGCTGGAGGCCGCCGCACCGCAACTGGCCCGCCTGCGGCTGGCCCTGCCACCGCCGCACCTGGGCGCTGACCTGCTGGGCCGCCGCGCCGACGTGGTGGCCGCCCGCTGGCGGGTGGAAGCCGCCGCCCAGGGCGTGGCCGCCGCGCGGGCCGACTTCTACCCCGACATCAACCTCAACGCCACGGTGGGCCTGAACGCGCTGGGCCTGGACCGGCTGCTCAACCTGGGCAGCCGCCAGCTCAGCGTGGGCCCGGCGCTGCGGCTGCCGCTGTTCGATGGCGGCGTGCTGCGCGCCCAGTTGCGCGGCCGCGCCGCCGAGGCCGATGCCGCCGTGGCCGCCTACAACGCCGCGGTGCTCGACGCCGCCCGCGAAGTGGCCGATGCCGCCGCCAGCCTGCGCAGCCTGGCGCAGCAGCAGGCCGAGCAGGCGCAGGCCCAGGCGGCCGTGGCCGATGCCCGTACCATCGCCCAGCAGCGCTTTGCCGCCGGCCTGGGCAACCGCCTGCCGGTGATGCAGGCCGATGCGCTGCTGCTGGCCCAGCAGGCCCAGGCGCTGGACCTGCAGGCGCGCCAGCTCGAAGCCCAGGCCGCCCTGGCGCTGGCGCTGGGCGGTGGCTGGGCCGACA
>JAGOBT010000005.1 GCA_017999135.1 Burkholderiaceae bacterium | reverse complement strand
TCCTGGCTCTGGATGCGCACCGTCAGCAGCAGGCGCGTCACTTCCATCTTCACCACGTCCAGCAGCTGGCTGAACAGCTCGAAGGCCTCGCGCTTGTATTCCTGCTTCGGGTTCTTCTGGGCGTAGCCGCGCAGGTGGATGCCCTGGCGCAAGTAGTCCAGCGCGGCCAGGTGCTCACGCCAGTGGCTGTCGATGCTCTGCAACAGCACCATGCGCATGAAGGGGTTGAACTGCTCCTGCCCCACCACGGCCAGCTTGCCTTCGAACACCTGGTCGGCCGCCGCCACCACCTTGTCGACGATGTCCTCGTCGGTGATGGTGTCGCTCTTCTCGACATCCGCCGCCAGCGCCACCGGCACCTGCCATTCCTCAGCCAGCGCCTTTTCCAGCGCAGGGATGTCCCACTGCTCTTCCACGCTCTCGGCCGGCACCCAGGTGCGCACCACGTCGGCCATGGCGCTCTTGCGCAGGTTGGTCACCTGGGCCAGCACGGTGTCGGATTCGAGGATCTCGTTGCGCTGCTGGTAGATCACCTTGCGCTGGTCGTTGCTGACGTCGTCGTACTCCAGCAGCTGCTTGCGGATGTCGAAGTTGCGCGCTTCCACCTTGCGCTGGGCGCCTTCGATGCTGCGGCTGACGATGCCGGCCTCGATGGCCTCGCCTTCGGGCATCTTCAGCTTGTCCATGATGGCGCGCACCCGGTCGCCGGCGAAGATGCGCATCAGCGGGTCTTCCAGGCTCAGGTAGAAGCGGCTCTGGCCCGGGTCGCCCTGGCGGCCGGCACGGCCGCGCAGCTGGTTGTCGATGCGGCGGCTTTCATGCCGCTCGGTCGCGATGATGCGCAGGCCGCCGGCCGCCTTCACCTGGTCGTGCAGGCCCTGCCACTCATCCTTCAGCTGCTGGATGCGGCGCGCACGCTCGCCGTCCGGCAGGCCGGTGTCGGCCTCCAGGATCTGCACCTGCTTCTCGACATTGCCGCCCAGCACGATGTCGGTGCCGCGGCCGGCCATGTTGGTAGCGATGGTGATCACGCCCGGGCGGCCGGCCTGGGCCACGATCTCGGCCTCCTTGGCATGCTGCTTGGCATTGAGCACCGCATGGGGCAGCTTGGCCTGCTGCAGCAGGCCCGAGATCAGCTCGCTGTTCTCGATCGACGTGGTGCCCACCAGCACCGGCTGGCCACGCTGGTGGCAGCTGCGGATGTCCTCGATCACCGCGTTGTACTTCTCGCGCGCGGTCTTGTAGATCAGGTCCAGCTCATCCTTGCGGGCGGTGGGCTTGTTCGGCGGGATCACCACGGTTTCCAGGCCGTAGATCTCCTGGAACTCATAGGCCTCGGTGTCGGCCGTGCCGGTCATGCCGCCGAGCTTGGCGTACATGCGGAAGTAGTTCTGGAAGGTGATCGAGGCCAGCGTCTGGTTCTCGCTCTGGATCTGCACGCCTTCCTTGGCCTCGACGGCCTGGTGCAGGCCGTCGCTCCAGCGGCGGCCGGTCATCAGGCGGCCGGTGAACTCGTCGACGATGATGATCTCGCCGTTCTGCACCACGTAATGCTGGTCCTTGTGGTACAGGTGGTTGGCCCGCAGCGCCGCGTACACATGGTGCATCAGCGAGATGTTGGCTGCGTCGTACAGGCTGGCACCCTCGGCCAGCAGGCCGGCCTGGGACAGCAGCTTCTCGGCGTTCTCATGGCCGTCTTCGGTCAGGAAGACCTGGTGGCTCTTCTCGTCCACCGTGAAGTCGCCGGGCTCGATCACGCCTTCGCCGGTGCGCGGGTCGGCCTCGCCGATCTGCTTCTTCAGCCCCGGGATGACGCTGTTGATGCGCACATACAGTTCGGTGTGGTCTTCGGCCTGGCCGCTGATGATCAGCGGCGTGCGGGCCTCGTCGATCAGGATCGAATCCACCTCGTCGACGATGGCGAAGTTCAGGCCACGCTGCACCCGGTCGCGCAGCTCGTAGACCATGTTGTCGCGCAGGTAGTCGAAGCCGAACTCGTTGTTGGTGCCGTAGGTGACGTCGGCCGCATAGGCGGCCTGCTTCTCCTCGCGCGACATGCCAGGCACATTGACCCCGACGGTCAGGCCCAGAAAGTTGTAGAGCTGGCCCATCCACTCGGCATCACGCCGGGCCAGGTACTCGTTGACGGTGACCAGGTGCACGCCCTTGCCCGACAGCGCGTTCAGGTAGACCGGCAGCGTGGCCATCAGGGTCTTGCCCTCGCCGGTGCGCATTTCGGCGATCTTGCCGCTGTGCAGCGTCATGCCGCCGATCAGCTGCACGTCGAAGTGGCGCATCTTCAGGCTGCGCTTGCCGGCTTCGCGCACGGCGGCAAAGGCCTCGGGCAGCAGATCGTCCAATGACGCGCCCTGGGCCACCCGCTGGCGGAAGTCGTCGGTCTTGGCGCGCAGCGCGGCGTCGTCCAGCGCTTCGAATTGCGGTTCCAGCGCGTTGATCTTGTCGACCACACGGCGGTTCTGCTTCAGCAGGCGGTCGTTGCGGCTGCCGAAAATCGAGGTGAGAAGCTTGGGCAACATGCGGCGTCAGGTGGCTGTGCGCCGGGTGTCCCGGGTGGCCCGTCGCCTGAGAGGCCGCGGAACCACAGACAACAGGACCCCGGCTTGTGTGTCTGGGGCGCCGGCAAGCCGGCTGGATCGGTACAGGTGCCTGCCCAGTTGAGGCCGGTTTGGCGGCCTGCAAGGCGGGCGGAGGTCACTGTCACGCTTGCGCTGGCGACCACCCGACGTAACCCGCGAGTCTACCATCGGGGTATTCTCGGCCGATGGCTGCCAATCCAACCCGCCCACGCACCCCGGCGCTGCCCAGCAGCACGCTGCCCATCGGCCAGGCGCTGGCAGACAGCGCCCCGCTGGCCCTGCTGTCGCGACGCATGCGTGAGTCGCAAGACCGTCTGGTGGCGATCACGCCGCTGCTGCCGCCGGCCATGCGCACGTCGGTGCGCGCCGGTCCGATCGATGACACGGGTTGGAGCCTGCTGGCCTCCAGCAATGCCGTGGCGGCCAAGCTGCGCCAGATGCTGCCGGCACTGGAGGCCCATCTGCGCACCTGCGGGTGGGACGGCCCGCCACTGCGGGTGAAGCTGCTGACCCAACCTTGACCGGCCAGGCGGGCGCAACACATGGTGCCGGCTATCCGAATCGAACGGATGACCTACCGCTTACAAGGCGGTTGCTCTACCAACTGAGCTAAGCCGGCACGGCAATTGGAATTCTAGGGCGACAGCCCGCTGCAGGCGATCAGCCCGCCGGTCACTTCACACGCTTGAGCGCCGGGCGGCCACCGCCCGGTGCAGGCGGCTCGGGGGCGGGCTCATCGACAGGCGCCACCTCGGGGGGCACTGCAGCAGCAGTGTCCGCGTCATCCGCGTCGTCAGCCGACCGCGCCAGGCGCAGGCCTGACCTGGCCGGCTCGGCAGCCACGGGCGCAGTGCCAGCGGCTGCCGGACCGCTGGGCACCGGAAAGGCCATGCCCTGGCCGTTTTCGCGGGCATAGATGGCCACCACGTGATCGACCGGCACCACGATTTCGCGCGAGACACCGCCGAACCGCGCCTTGAACTCGATGCATTCGTTGCCCAGCTGCAAGCCGCTGGTGGCCTCGAAGCCGACGTTGAGCACGATCTCGTTGTTCTTCACGTACTCCATCGGCACTTGCACGGCGCCCGACACATGCACCGCCAGGTAGGGCGTGAAGCCGTTGTCGGTGCACCAGTCATGCAGGGCGCGGATGAGGTACGGGCGGGTGGAGCTGCCCTGCTCGTCCGGGGCGGGCGGTTTCGTCATGCGGCAGCCTCTTACTTGCGCATCACTTTCTCGGACGGCGTCAGGGCCTCGATGTAGGCCGGGCGCGAGAAGATGCGCTCGGCGTACTTCAGCAGCGGTGCGGCGTTCTTCGACAGGTCGATGCCGTAGTAGTCCAGGCGCCACAACAGGGGCGCGATGGCCACGTCGAGCATGCTGAAGTCGTCGCCCAGCATGTACTTGTTCTTCAGGAAGATCGGCGCCAGTTGGGTCAGCCGCTCGCGGATCTGGCTGCGGGCCTTCTCCAGCTGCTTGTCGTTGGCCTTCACGCCACCACGGCCCTCGAGCATGTTGACGTGCGCGAACAGTTCCTTTTCGAAGTTGAAGAGGAACAGGCGCACGCGGGCACGGGCCACCGGGTCGCCCGGCATCAGCTGCGGATGCGGGAAGCGCTCGTCGATGTACTCATTGATGATGTGGCTCTCGTACAGGATGAGGTCACGCTCCACCAGGATGGGCACCTCGTTGTACGGGTTCATCAGCGCGATGTCTTCGGGCTTGGCGAACAGGTCGACGTCGCGGATCTCGAAGTCCATGCCCTTCTCGAACAGCACGAAGCGGCAGCGGTGCGAGTAGGGGCAGGTGGTTCCGGAGTAAAGCACCATCATGGCAGCGGGTTCCCAGTGAAGCAGTGGCTCAAAAAACAATGCGCGCAGGGCGCCCGAAGGCCAGCCGCTGCGCGCCAGGCCCGGGCTTGGCAGCCGGGCCCGCAGAACAACAATTACTTGATGTCTTTCCAGAAGGCGGCGTTCAGACGCCACGCGATCAGGGTGAACACTGCCAGGAACAGCAGCACCCACACCCCCATGCGCACGCGCTGGTTCTGTGCCGGCTCACCCATCCATTGCAGGTAGGCCACCAGATCGGCAACGGCCAGGTCGTAGTCGGCCTTGTTCAGGCTGCCCGGCTTGGTCTGCTCGAACCCCTTGAAGACATGCACCACCTTGGTCGGGTCGTGCGGGTCTTTCTCGTCGACGAACTTCGCCCGCTGCTCACCTTGCAGTTCCCACAGCACATGGGGCATGCCCACCGCAGGGAAGTACAGGTTGTTCCAACCGGTGGGCCGTGTCTCATCGCGGTAGAAGCCGCGCATGTACGAGTACAGGTAGTCGGCACCGCTGCCCATGCCGACCGCCGAGCGCGAGCGGGCAATCACCGTCAGGTCGGGCGGCTGGGCGCCGAACCATTCCTTGGCGTCCTTGGCACTGAGCGAGACCGTCATCAGTTCGCCCACCTTGTCGCCGGCGAACAGCAGGTTCTGCTTGATCTGGTCATCGCTCAGGCCGATGTCCTTCAGGCGGTTGTAGCGCATGAAGGCTGCGGAGTGGCAGTTCAGGCAATGGTTGACGAACAGCTTGGCGCCGTTCTGCAGCGCAGCCATGTTGGTGACCCGCTCCTTGGGGAACTTGTCCCAGGCGGGGCCACCACCGCCAGCAGCCAGAGCGGCGGAACAGAAGGCCAGCGTGGCCAGCAGACTTGCAATGATTCTTTTCATGGTGTCGAGCTCCAGCCTCAATGCGCCGCGAAGACCACGCGGTCCGGCACCGGCTTGAAGGTGCCGATGGTGCTCCACCAAGGCATCAGCAGGAAGAAACCGAAGTAGAACAGCGTGCCGACCTGCGACACCAGCGTGCCGGCGTCCGACGGCGGCTGGATCCCCAGGTAGCCCAGCACCACGAAGAACACCACGAAGATGCCGTACAGCACCTTGTGCCACGTGGGCCGGTAGCGGATGGACTTGGCCGGCGCGTTGTCGAGCCAGGGCAGGAAGAACAGGATCACCACCGCGCCGCCCATCACGACCACGCCCCAGAACTTGGCGTCGAAGGTCTTGAGCAGGGCGATGGCGATGATGGCGCCCACGGCGATGGCGATGCGGGCCTTGCCCTTGACTGCCAGCAGAGCCACCACGCCGGCAATGCCAATGATGCCGCACAGCACGTTGACCATCGGATCGGTGGTGGCGCGCAGCATCGAGTAGTAGGGCGTGAAGTACCAGACCGGGGCGATGTGCGCCGGCGTCTTCAGCGGATCGGCCGGGATGAAGTTGTTGAACTCCAGGAAGTAGCCGCCCATCTCGGGGCCGAAGAAGATGATGGCGCAGAACACCATCAGGAACATGCCCACGCCGAAGATGTCGTGCACGGTGTAGTAAGGGTGGAACGGAATGCCGTCCAGCGGCTTGCCGCTGGCGTCCTTCTTGGCCTTGATCTCGACGCCGTCGGGGTTGTTGGAGCCCACTTCGTGCAGCGCGATGATGTGCGCCACCACCAGGCCCAGCAGCACCAGCGGCACCGCGATGACGTGGAAGCTGAAGAACCGGTTCAGCGTGGCGTCGCCCACCACGAAGTCACCGCGGATCAGCAGCGCCAGGTCGGGGCCGATGAAGGGCACGGCGGCGAACAGGTTCACGATCACCTGGGCACCCCAGTACGACATCTGGCCCCAGGGCAGCAGGTAGCCCATGAAGGCCTCGGCCATCAGTGCCAGGAAGATCGCGCAGCCGAACACCCAGACCAGTTCACGCGGCTTGCGGTAGCTGCCGTACATCATGCCGCGCCACATGTGCAGGTACACCACCACGAAGAACATCGAGGCCCCCGTGGAGTGCATGTAGCGGATCAGCCAGCCCCACGGCACGTCGCGCATGATGTACTCGACCGACGCGAATGCGAGTGCGGCGTCGGGCTTGTAGTGCATCACCAGGAAGATCCCGGTGACGATCTGGATCACCAGCACCAGCAGCGCCAGCGACCCGAAGAAGTACCACATGTTGAAGTTCTTCGGGGCGTAGTACTCGGAGAGATGCTCCTTGTACAGCTTGGTCGCCGGGAAGCGGTTGTCCACCCAGGTCATCAGCTTCACACCCACGGGTGCGTCGGCCGGAGCTGTCTTGAAATCTGCCATGTCGTCGTGACCTCAATGCTGGTGTTGTGCGCTCAGGCCTTCTTGTCCTCGCCGATCAGCAGGCGCGTGTCGGACAGGTACATGTGGGGCGGCACCTCGAGGTTGTCGGGTGCGGGCTTGTTCTTGAAGACCCGGCCCGCCATGTCGAAGGTGGAACCGTGACAGGGGCACAGGAAGCCGCCCTGCCAGTCGTCGGGCAGGGAGGGCTGGGCACCGACGGCGAACTTGTCCGACGGTGAGCAGCCCAGGTGCGAGCAGATGCCCACGGCCACCAGCACTTCGGGCTTGATCGAGCGGGCCGTGTTGCGGGCGTACTCGGGTGTCAGTTCGCCCGGGTTGCGCTTGCTGTCGGGGTCGGCCAGCTGCGGGTCGAGCTTCTTCAGGGCGGCGACCTGTTCCGCCGTTCGGCGCACGATCCACACCGGCTTGCCGCGCCATTCGACCGTCATCTTCTCGCCGGGCTGCAGGGCACTGATGTCGGCCTCGACGGCGGCGCCGGCCGCCTTGGCACGCTCGGACGGGGCGAAGGTGCTGACGAAGGGCACGGCCACCGCGGCAGCGCCAACGGCACCGGCACCGGCCGTGATCGCCACCCAGGTGCGGCGACTCTGGTCGACGCTGTCAGTGGGGATGTCGCTCATGTGGATCCTCTTGTCGGTGGCCCGTTGGTTGCCGCAGGTCGCTTGTCGGGACGTTCAAGGTCGCTGGCGCTGAGGTGGGCCGCAATGGTCTCAGGGTCAACCCGGCATTCTAGCGGACGCGCCGTGGCCGCCACTTTGGGGTGGGGTGCGATTGACTTCAATGCCTGGACATCGATACTGCTCCGGGGCTGTTCGCACAGCCATTTTCAGCAGTTGTTTCACACACAAGGAGTACCCATGAGTTTTGCCAGCGAGTTCAAGGAATTTGCCCTGAAGGGCAACGTGATGGACCTGGCCGTCGGCGTGATCATTGGCGGCGCGTTCGGCAAGATCGTCGATTCGATGGTCAAGGACATGATCATGCCGCTGGTGAACCTGGTCACCGGCGGGCAGATCGATTTCTCCAACAAGTACATCGTGCTGTCAGGCAACGTGCCTGCCGGTGCCGCCCTGGCCGAGGCCCAGAAGGCGGGCAACGTGTTCGCCTACGGCAGCTTCCTGACGATCGCGATCAACTTCGTCATCCTGGCGTTCGTGATCTTCATGATGGTCAAGCAGATGAACCGCATGAAGCGCGCCGAGCCGCCGGCGCCGCCCGCCCCGCCGGCCCCCACGCCTGAAGACGTGCTGCTGCTGCGCGAGATCCGCGACGCACTGAGGAAGTGACCCTCCGCCGCTGCCGGCCGGCTGGCGGCAGCGGTTGGTAACAGGTTGTTGTGGAAGGGGGTCCGGCGGGCCGTCAGGGGTCAAGTCGGGCCGATGGCGGCCGATAGTCCAGGAGTGAAGAGGCCCCGCAAGGCCGTCAGGCGCCCCGGCCCGGGGCGCAGGCGGCCGGATCCGCCCGCCTGCCCCATGGACCAGACCCTGCCACCCCGCCTGCCTGCCAACCTGGAAAGCGCCGTCCAGCGTGTGCGCATGGCTGCCCGGTCGGCGGCCGAGCACACGGTGGAGAGCCTGGGCCTGGCCGCGCTGGCCACCACCAGCGTGATCCAGCGGGATGCCCTGCTGGGCGCCCAGTACGAGCTGAACCGCAAGCTGGCGATCTTTGCGCTGACCTTCAACGAGGCGCTGGACACCGACGTGGCCCGCCAGGCCGGCACGCTGACCCCCACCGCCGGCCCCGCCGTCACACCCGATTCGCTGGTGGCGAACTGGGAATCGCTGACGCTGGTGGACGACCACGAGGTGGAGATCCACATCTCGGCCGACCGCTTCGCGCAGGAGATCGCCCACGCCTGCGAGTGGGAGATCCGCGAACTCGACGCCTACATGGGCACGCTGCTGAACCTGGGCGCGGCCGACCACGACCGCAACCCGCTGCGGGCCGAGGTGGTGGGCCAGGCGATGATCCGCGCCATCGAATCGGTGGCCGACCGCCCCGAGGTGCGCAAGGTGCTGGGCACCGAGATCGGCCGCTCGCTGGCACTGGCGATGCGCCAGACCTACGGCGACATCGTGGCCGACCTGCGGCACGCCGGCGTGCGCCCGGTGGGCCTGGCGGTGCGTCCCACGGGCGGCCGGTCGCACTCGGTGCACGGCGGGCTTGGTGGCGCCGAACCTCGCGGCCCGGCCAGCAGCCATGCGCCGATGGACAGCGGGGGCGACGGCAGCCACACCCTCAGCAGCACCGGCCGGCTGTCGCAGCGCGGCGGCATGGCGCCGGGTCGCGGCGGCTTCGCGCCGTCGGGCCGCGGCAGCCTGGGGCCCACGATGGGCCGGGTGGACGGCGAGATGATGGCGCTGATCCGCCGGCTCGCGCACAGCCCGATGCTGCACGCCGCCGATGATGGCCATGGCGGCGGACACGGCGGCGGCGGTGCCGGGCACTGGGGCGACGGCCACTGGGGCGACGGCCATGGGGCCGAAGGCGGCTGGAGCGATGGCGGCCGCGGCGACGGCCTGGCCATGGCGGCGCCCAACCTGATCGTGGCGCACCGCGAAGAGCTGCGCCAGGCCGCCACCGGCGCGCTGGACCACATGGTGATCGACGTGATCGCCAGCCTGTTCGACCAGATCCTGTCCGATGCCAAGGTGCCGCCGCAGATGGCGCGCCAGATCGCCCGCCTGCAACTGCCGGTGCTGCGCGCGGCACTGGGCGACAACACCTTCTTCTCGTCGCGCCGGCACCCGGTGCGGCGCTTCATCAACCGCATCGCCTCGCTGGGCACCGCGGTCGACGATTTCGACAGCGACCAGGGGCGCGCCCTGCTGGCGCGCGTGGCCGCCCTGGTGCAGGAGGTGGTCGAGGGCGAATTCGACCAGATCGCCGTGTACGAGCAGAAGCTGCAGGCGCTGGAGCAGTTCATCGCCGCCCAGGCCCAGGCCGAGGTGCAGGCCCTGGGCGCGGCCGACGCGGTGATGGCCCGCAAGGAAGTGCAGCTGCGCATCCAGCAGCGCTATGCGCAGGAGCTGGAAGGCGCGCTCAGGGGCCTGCCCGTGCCCGACTACCTGCGCGCCTTCCTGGCCGAGACCTGGAGCCAGGCCATCGCCACCGTGGCGGCCGACGACGGGCCCGACGGACCGTTGACCACCCGCCTGCGCGCCGCCGGCCGCGATCTGGTGATGAGCGTGCAGCCCAAGGGCACGCCGGCGCACCGCCAGGCCTTCCTGCGGCAGCTGCCGCAATTGATGAAGGACCTGAACCTCGGCCTGGACCGCATCCGCTGCCCCGAGGCAACCCGGCGCGATTTCTTCGCCCAGCTGCTGCCGGCGCATGCCGAGTCGCTGAAGGGCCAGGCGCTGTCGACGCTGGAGCACAACCTGCTGGCCCGCCAGGTGGACGGCGCGCTGGCCACGCCGCTGCCCCGTGCGGCCGACCTGCCGATGCTGGGTGCAGCCGCGGGCGCTGCGGCTGCGGCCCTGCAGGCCATGGCCACGCCGGCCGTGTTCACGCCTGCCGAAGCGCGGGCGGTGGGCCTGGTGGACGAGTCGGCGGTGGACTGGAGCCGGTCGGTCGACATCGACCTGAGCGCCGAGCCCGAGGTCACCGCCAGCGACATCGACATCGCCGGCCTGCCCACGCCCGAGGCGGTGGAGCCGACCAGCGGCAAGTCGCTGGCCGACCATGTGCAGATCGGCTTTGCCTACCAGATGCAGCTGCAGGGCGAGTGGCAGAAGGTGCGGCTGGCGCATGTCAGCCCGGGCCGCAGCTTCTTCGTCTTCACCCACGGCGCCAAGCAGCGCGAAACGGTGTCGATGACCCACCGCATGCTGGTCAAGCTGTGCGAGGCCGGCCGCTTCCGCGCGATGGAGAGCGCCTACCTGCTGGAGCGTGCCACGGCGCGGGCGCGCCGGCAGCTGGATGCGCTGACACCGGCCCGGGCGGCACCGGCTGCGGCCACGGCCACCAGCGCGGCCGCAGGCCCGGCGGAACCGCCGGCACGGCGGCTGCTCGGCGGGTTCTTCTCCCGGCCTGGCTGATCAGCCAGGCGCCTGGGGCGCTGACGCCAGCCGCCGCGCCATGCGGACGGCAGCCACCAGGCTGGACGCATCGGCCCGGCCAGTGCCGGCGATGTCGAACGCGGTGCCGTGGTCGGGGCTGGTGCGCACGAACGGCAGGCCCAGCGTCACGTTGACGCCCTGCTCCACGCCCAGGTACTTGACCGGGATCAGGCCATGGTCGTGCGTCATCGCCACCACCAGGTCGAATTCACCCGGGTGGCCGGGGGCGTGGCGGGCGCGCATGAACACCGTGTCGGGCGCAAACGGGCCGTGCGCGTCGATGCCCTCGGCGCGGGCGGCGGCCACCGCGGGGGCGATGTAGCGGATCTCCTCGTCACCGAACAGCCCGCCCTCCCCGGCATGCGGGTTCAGCCCGGCCACGGCGATGCGCGGCACCGCCTGGCCCCAGGCCGCTGCGCTGCGGTGGGCGATGCGCAGTGTCGACAGCACGGCGTCGAAGTCGAGCGCGTCGATGGCCGCGCGCAGCGCGACGTGGATGGTGACCAGCACCACACGCAGCTCGTCGTTGGCCAGCATCATGCGCACCGGCACGCCGCCGGCCGCGGCCTGCAGCATCTCGGTATGGCCCGGGAAGTGCACGCCGGCGGCCGACAGCGCTTCCTTGTGGATCGGTGCGGTGACGATGGCCGCCACGGCGCCACGCAACGCCAGTGCGGCCGCGGCGTCGATGCAGGCGGCCGCCGCCCGGCCGGCCGCCGCATGCACCTGTCCCATCGGCAAGTCGGCCAGGTCGACCGGCAGGCCGGGCGGCTGCCACACGGCGATGCAGCCCGGCGGCGCGTGCAGCGCATCGGCCGGGGCGTCCAGCCGCGCCACCGGCAGCAGCAGGCCGCAGTGCTGCACCGCGCGGCGCAGCACCGCCACATCGCCCACCACCACCGCCGGGCCGGTGGCACCGGCCGCCACCGCCTTGGCGATGGTCTCGGGGCCAATGCCGCAGGGGTCGCCCATCGTGATAGCCAGCAGGCCGGCGGTGGGGGCGGTCATGCGGGATTGGGAATGTCGATGAAGCGGTGCACCAGGCCGAACTGCTGCGCCAGATGGTCGCCAACGGCCGGCGCGCCGTAGCGCTCGGTGGCGTGGTGGCCGCAGGCCAGGAAGGCCACGCCGGTCTCGCGCGCGATGTGGGCCTGCGGTTCGGAGATCTCGCCGGTGATGTAGGCGTCGGCGCCCGCCGCGATGGCGGACTCGAAGTGGCCCTGCGCGCCACCGGTGCACCAGGCCACCCGCCGCAGCGGCCGGCCGTCACCCGGCAGCAGCACCGGCGTGCGGCCCAGCACGGCCTGCACCTGTGCGGCCAGCGCCGCAACATCGGCCGCTGTGGCCGGGCCGATGCAGCCCAGATCCTGGTCGCCGAATCGGCCATCGGCGCGCAGGCCCAGGCGCCGGCCCAGCTGTGCGTTGTTGCCCAGTTCGGCGTGCGCGTCCAGAGGCAGGTGGTAGGCGAACAGGTTGATGCCGTGCGCCAGCAGCGGCGCCAGGCGCTGGCGCATCCAGCCGGTGATGCAGCCGCTCTGGCCGCGCCAGAACAGGCCGTGGTGCACCAGGATGGCGTCGGCACCATCGGCCACTGCGGCCTCGATCAGCGCCAGGCTGGCGGTGACGCCGCTGACCAGCCGCCGCACCTCGGGCCGGCCCTCGACCTGCAGACCGTTCGGCCCATAATCCTTGAACCGATCCACCGCCAGCAGGGCCGACAGGTGCGATTCGATCTCCGTGCGCTGGGCCATCCTGCCCGCCCTTTCCTGATTGACTGTCCGTTGCCATGCGCAGACTCTGGCTGATTTTCTCCCAGGCCGCCACCGTGGGCATGGCCCTGCTCTTCGTGGTGGCCACGCTGAAGCCGCAATGGCTCAGCGGCCAGAGCCAGCCCTTCGGCGCCGTGGTGGCCGAAGTGGTGTCGCTGCGCACCGCAGCGCCTGCGGCGTCGGCACCGGCCACGGCCGGCATCAACCTGGCCGAGGCCGCCCGCGTGGCGGCGCCCGCAGTGGTCAGCGTGGTCACCAGCAAGGCCCGGGGCCGCAACCCACATGCCGACGACCCGGCCTTCGGCTTCTTCTTCGGCGACCGGGATCCCGGCCAGCAGGGCGTGGGCTCGGGCGTGATCGTCTCGCCCGAGGGCATTCTGCTGACCAACAACCACGTGGTAGAAGATGCCGGCGAGATCGACGTGCAGCTGTCCGACGGCCGCGAGGTGCGTGCCCAGGTGGTGGGCACCGACCCCGAAACCGACCTGGCGGTGCTGCGCATCCCGCTGGACAAGCTGCCGGCCATCACGCTGGGCCGCTCGCAGGACCTGCACATCGGCGACCCGCTGCTGGCCATCGGCAACCCGTTCAACGTGGGCCAGACGGTGACCGCCGGCATCGTGAGCGCGCTGGGCCGCAACGGGCTGGGGCTGTCGACCTTCGAGAGCTTCATCCAGACCGACGCGGCCATCAACCCGGGCAACTCGGGCGGCGCGCTGGTCAACGCCCAGGGCCATCTGGTGGGCATCAACACCGCCATCTATTCCAAGAGCGGCGGCAGCCAGGGCATCGGCTTCGCCATCCCCACCGACGTGGCGATGCGGGTGATGCAGAGCCTGCTGAAGGACGGCGTGGTCAAGCGCGGCTGGATCGGCGTGGAACCGCAGAACCTGACGCCCGAGATCGCCGAGAGCCTGCAGATCGGCAGCCGCAGCGGCGTGCTGATCACCGGCGTGCTGCAGGACGGCCCGGCCAGCAAGGGCGGGCTGCGCCCCGGCGATGTGGTGGTGTCGGTGGCCGGCCAGCCGGTGGCCAGCGTGACGCAGCTGCTGGACGCTGTGGCCAACCTGGAACCTGGCCAGCCAGCCCAGGTGGCGGCGCTGCGTGGCCAGAAGGAGCTGACGCTGACGCTGGACATCGTGCAGCGCAAACGCCCGGTGGCCTTGGCGCCCCGCCGCTGACCCGGCGCGGCGCACCGTCAGGTGCGCGCCGATGTTTCGCTGGCCTCGGCCTCGGGCGCCTTGGTGTGGCGGATGAAGATCTGCGCCGCCCAGATGCCCACTTCATACAGCAGGCACATCGGGATCGCCAGTGACAGCTGCGACACCACGTCAGGCGGCGTGATGATGGCCGCGATGACGAAGGCCAGCACGATGAAGTAGCCGCGCCACTCCTTGAGCTTGGCCACGGTGACGATGCCCATGCGCGCCAGCACCACCACCGCCACCGGCACTTCGAAGGTGGCGCCGAAGGCGATGAACATCGACAGCACGAAGCTGAGATAGGCCTCGATGTCAGGCGCGGCCGTGATGCTCTTCGGTGCAAAGCTCTGGATGAAGGCGAACACCTGGCCGAAGACGAAGAAATAGCAGAACGCCACGCCGGCGACGAACAGCAGCGTGCTGCTCACCACCAGCGGCAGCACCAGCTTCTTCTCGTGGCTGTACAGCCCGGGCGCGACGAAGGCCCACAGCTGGTACAGCACGATGGGCAGCGAGATCAGGAAGGCCGCCATCAGCGTGATCTTCAGCGGCACGATGAACGGCGAGATCACGTTGGTGGCGATCAGCGTGGTGCCCTTGGGCAGGTGCGCCACCAGCGGCGCGGCCAGCAGGTCATACAGGCCGGCGGGGCCGGGCCACAGGCACAGGGCGCCAAACACCAGGCCCACGGCGAGCAGTGCGCGCACCAGCCGGTCGCGCAGTTCGATCAGGTGTGAGACGAACGGCTGTTCGGTACCGGCAAGTTCGTCGTGCGGGTCAGCAGCCATGCAGCAGGATGCCCCTCATTTCATGCCCGGGGGGCGAAAGCGCGCCACCCGGGCCGCGCCAGACTGCACATGGCCACGCACGCCGGCGCGCTGCTTGTACCAGCGTGGCACGGCCGAGCGTTTCAGGCGCCAGCGCTTGTTGGGGCGCTTGTACGCCGGCGTGGGCGAGGACAAGGTGTGGCCGATGCCGTCGTAACCGTCGACCCCGCTGCCGTCCAGGCCGGCCTGCAGATCCGTGACCTGCTGGTTGAAGGCCTGGCTGGCGGCGTTGACCTCGTTGTGCACCGTCTGCTCGACATCGCGCGCGGCCGTCTCGAACTGCGACTTCATCTTCTGCAGTTCTTCCAGTTCGATGGTGCGGTTGACCTCGGCCTTGACATCGGCCACATAGCGCCGCGCCTTGCCCATCAGGGCGCCCACGGTGCGGGCCACGCGCGGCAGCTTCTCGGGGCCGATGACGATCAGCGCCACGGCGCCGATGAGCGCGATCTTGTCGAAACCGAAGTCGATCATGGAAGGCTGACATCGGGCCGGCCGGCCGGCCCCGGCGTCGTCATGACTTGGTCTTGGCCTCGACGTCGACGGTGTTGGCGTCGTTCGACTTGTGGGTGGTGACCTGCTGCGGTGCGGCGGTGGCAGCCGCGTCGGCCGACGTGGTGCCGTCCTTCACGCCATCCTTGAAGCCCTTGACGGCGGCGCCCAGGTCGCTGCCCACGTTCTTGAGCTTCTTGGTGCCGAAGATCAGCACCACCACGACCAGCACGATCAGCCAGTGCCAGATGCTGAAGGATCCCATGTCGAACCTCTGCGAAGGAGTTGAAAGACGAAACCGTTGATTCTAGGTGAGTGGGCATGGCAGCCCGGTGACCACCGCCCGCTTCACCCCTTGAGCCAGGGCCGCGGGCCGCCCATCACATGCAGATGCAGGTGCATCACCTCCTGGTGCCCGTCCCGCCCGGTGTTGATGACGTGGCGGTAGCCGTTGGTCACGCCCAGGTCACGCATCAGCCGTGGCGACAGGGCCATCATCCGGCCCAGCAGCCTGGCGTGTTCATCGCCGATGTCGGCCATGCTCACGATGTGCTGCTTGGGAATGATGAGGATGTGCACCGGCGCCCACGGGTTGATGTCGTGGAAGGCCAGAAGTTCATCGTCCTCATGCACCTTCTTGGACGGAATCTGGCCGGCGACGATCTTGCAGAAGATGCAGTGGGGGTCAGCAGACATGGGCGCAGCGGAGAAGTTGGGGGTGGAGACGGTTCAGACCGGCATCGGACGGCGGTCGTTCAGGGCCAGCCAGCCGCGCAGCACGCGGTAGAGGAACCACAGCGAGATCACCCCCCAGGCGATCCAGCCCGGGGCGATGAGCAACAGCCACAAGGGCGCCGTGACGGCATACGCAATGCCGCTGAACACCACGCTGCGGATGCGCCAGCGGAAGTGGCTTTCCTGCCACGAGCCCGCAGCGTCACCGCGCTTGTACAGATCCAGGAAGAACGCCACCAGCAGCAGCAGCACGCTGCCCTGGGCGCCGGGCAGCACCGCGCCCACCGCGACGATGGCGTGCAGCGCATAGCTGATGTGGCCGACCGTGCGCAGCGACGCCTCGGTCTCGCCATTGAGCACCACCACCGACCCATCGACTTGTGCCATCAGGAACCGTCCTTCTCGCGTTGCACCACCTTGCGCAGGGCGAATTCCTCCAGCCCCGACAAGCCCTCGCGCCGGGCCAGCTCGGCCAGCACATCAGCCGGTTGCAGGCCGAAATGCGCCAGCGCGATCATCGAATGGAACCAGAGATCGGCCACTTCATAGACGATCTTCTGGCGGTCGCCGTCCTTGCCGGCCATGACCGTCTCGGTGGCTTCCTCGCCCACCTTCTTCAAGATGGCGTCGGTGCCCTTGGAAAACAAGCGGGCGACATAGCTTTTCTCGGGGTCGCCGCCGTGGGCGGGCAGGCGGCTTTCGATCACGCCGTGCAGGCGGGCCAGCAGGTCCTGCGAGGTGGGCTGGGAGTAGGGCGCGGTCATGGCTTGTTGTAGATCGTGGCGGGGTCCTGCAGCACCGGCGCTGCCGTGACCCACTGCCCGCCCTGCAGCACCTGGAAGAAGCAGCTGTGGCGGCCGGTGTGGCAGGCAATGCCGGGGTCGTGGCCCAGCTGGGTGACGGTGAGCAGCACCACATCGGCGTCGCAGTCGATACGGATGCTGTGCACCTGCTGGAAGTGGCCACTTTCCTCGCCCTTGTGCCAGAGCCGCTGGCGGCTGCGGCTGAAGTACACCGCCTGGCCACGTTCGGCCGTCAAGGCCAGCGCCTCGCGGTTCATCCAGGCGAACATCAGCACGTCACCGCTGCCAGCCTCTTGCGCGATGGCGGGCACCAGGCCCTGGGCGTCCCAGGCGATCACATCCAACCAGTCCATCGGCGGCAGTGTAGCGACGCGTCAGCGTGGCCCTGCCGTGGGCACCCAGTTGCCATGGAAGCCGGCCGGCACGCGGTGCGGCAGCGTCACCACCGCCTGCGGCGGGCCGGTGAAGCGGCGGGCGTCGAGGATGACGAAGTCGGTGGTCTGGGTGTCGGCATGCACCACCAGGCCCATCAGCCAGCCGTCGGCCTCGTCGGCGCCCGGGTGGCGTGGCTGAAAGACGAACTCGCCGACATGGGTGTGGGCACCGAAATCGTGCACCTCACGCGTGCCGGTCTCCATGTCATGGCGGATCAGCTGGCTGCCGCCGACGAATTCTCCGGCGCTGTCACGCTGCAGGCTGGCGCACCAGGCATAGCGGTAGGGCTGGCCCAGCAGCCGCTCGTCGGGGCGGGGAAACTCCTGCGGGCTGGCGTCGACCACCTGGCGCGTCACCTGGCGCGCGGCCAGGTCGATGGTCCAGCGCTCGAAGCCGGAGGCATCGGCGTTCGGGCCGTTCTTGCTGTTGGCGAACATCGTGGCGTGGGCCACCACGTCCAGCGTGATGCGGCCGTCGGGCGTCTCGAAGGCGTTGCAGGGGTGGAACACATAGCAGGGGTCGACATCGCACCAGACGACGCTGCTGCCCGGCGCATCCTTGCGCAGCACGCCCACGCGGGCCCGGTGGCCGGGGTTCCAGGTGTAAGGGAAGGTGTAGCCCGCCACCAGGGTGGGCAGCGAGAAGGTGACCGGCAGGTCGAGCACCAGCACGTATTGCGCCGTGATCATGCAGTCATGCACGCTGGGGCCGTGCTTGACGGCGATGGGCTCTTCACGCCGCACGCGGCCGTCGGTGCCCACCACCACATGGCGGATGGTGTCGGGGTCGGTGGCCTCGTAGCAGATGCCGTGCAGTTCGCCGGTGGCCGGGTCGAGGTGGGCATGGGCGGTGAAGCTGCCGCGCAGCGTGCCGTCGAAGTTGTTGTGCGCCACGGTCTGCAGTTCATCGCCCAGTTCCACCGGGTAACCGCCGGCTTCCACCAGGGCCCAGGTGCGGCCGGCATGGCCCAGCACATTGGTGTTGACGGTGTCGCTGAAGTGGCGCGGGCCGGGCGCCTTGGGCTCACCCAGCGCGGCACTGACCTTGGCCGAGCGGATCCAGCGGTTGCGGTACCACAGCGCCTGGCCACCGGCAATGCGCAGGCCGTGCACCATGCCGTCGCCCACGAACCAATGGTGGCTGGCCGCCTGCGGCGGGCTGATCGGGTTGGGGCCGATGCGCAGATAGCGGCCGTCCAGCTCTGGCGGGATGCTGCCCTGCACCGTCAGTTGTTCCAGCGTCAGCTCGCGGTCCATCGGCGCGTTCAGCCCGGTGATGAAGGGGTTGGGCCGTTTCGGCTCGGCCATGCGGTCGCGGTTGAAGTCGGCCAGTTTCATCACGCCGGTGGTGATGGTCTTGCGGATGGCCTTCTCGATCGGGCTGGACATCTTGGCCTCCTGTTGACTTGCATGGCGACGCGCGAAGGAGCGCACCAAGCCGCCATCTTGCGTCATGTTGCGTGTGCTCGGGCGGGATTGGGCTCGAAGCGGAACTTGCCGGTTTGCCATGTTCAGCGCGAGGGTGAACGCCTCGGTGGTGCCTGAGCGCCGGGCAGGGAGGGCCTGCTTTGCGGAAGTCAAGGAGGAGTCCTATTCGCCGCTTGCGGCGTGTAGGACGGGGGACATGGAGCAAAGCAGGCCCTCCCGGCCCGGCGCGATCGCGCAGAACCCACAGACCGCTTCGAGCCCCAACCCGACCAATCCTCAAACGCCGTCGTGCAGCGTCAGCGGCCCCGTCAGCCCGCGCTCGGCGGCGAACCAGCGCAGCACCGGCAGGGTGCCGGGCAGCACAGGTGTGGGTGCCACTGGCAGGCCGCTCCAGGCCATCTGCTGGGCTTCACGCATCTCGAAGGTACCGGTCCAGTCGTAGACCTTGCAGAAGTGCAGCCGCACCCGGGCGTGCGGGTAGTCGAACACTTCCTGCTGCCAGGGGTGCACCGCGCCGATGGTGATGCCCAGTTCTTCCTGCAGTTCGCGCCGCAAAGCCTGCTCCAGCGTTTCGCCGGGTTCGAACTTGCCGCCCGGGAATTCCCAGTAGCCGGCGTACACCTTGCCGGCAGGGCGGCTGGTCAGCAGGAAGTCGCCCTCCTGTCCCGCCGCATCGCGCTGGATCAGCACGCCCACGGCCACGTCAGTGACCGGGCGATCGCCTCGGTCGACCCCATCGACCGAAGTGACGGCCTGGCCGTCAGACACGGTCCAGCCCGTCGGGCGCGGTGTCGTCGGCCACCGGGGCGGGGGCCTCGTCGGCCGCATGGTCGCGCCCGGCCCAGTCGCGGGCGAACTGGTAGGCCACGCGGCCCGAGCGTGAACCGCGCTCCAGCGCCCACACCAGGCTGGGCTGGCGCGCCTGGGCGATGACCGCCTCGGTCACGCCGAAGTGCCGCAACCACTGCGCCACGATGGCCAGATATTCAGGCTGGCTGAACGGGTAGAAGCTGATCCACAGACCGAAGCGCTCGCTCAGGCTGATCTTCTCCTCCACCACCTCGCCCGGGTGCACCTCACCATCGTCGGTGTGGGTGTAGCTGAGGTTCTCCTTCATGTACTCGGGCAGCAGGTGGCGGCGGTTGCTGGTGGCGTAGATCAGCACGTTGTCGCTGGCCGCGGCGATGCTGCCGTCGAGGATGCTCTTCAGCGCCTTGTAGCCCGGCTCGCCTTCGTCGAAGCTCAAGTCGTCGCAGAACACGATGAAGCGCTCGGGCCGGTCGGCCACCAGGTCCACCAGGTCGGGCAGGTCGACCAGGTCGGCCTTGTCGACCTCGATCAGGCGCAGGCCCTGAGGGGCAAATTCATTCAGGCAGGCCTTGATCAGGCTGCTCTTGCCGGTGCCGCGGGCACCGGTCAGCAGCACGTTGTTGGCCGGCAGGCCGGCCACGAACTGCGCGGTGTTGCGCACCAGGCGGTCTTTCTGGCCGTCCACCTCCTTCAGGTCGGCCAGGCCGATGGGCGCCACCTGGCGCACCGGCTGCAGCAGGCCCGACGCGCCGCGCTTGCGGTAGCGGAAGGCGATGGACGCCGACCAGTCGGGCGCGCTCAGCGCATGGGGCAGGATGCGTTCCAGCCGCTTGAGCAGCAGGTCGGCGCGGGCGATCAGGGCATCGAAGGACGTGGACGACATGGCCGGCAGTTTACGGTGGGGCCCCGGCCCGCCCGGCTGTTCGCCCCCAGGATGTCGGCAGCGCCTGCACCGCATCACCCGCCACCGCAAACTGCCGTACGCCCGTGCCGGCCGGCAGGATGTGCAGGCCGGTGAACGGCCCGAAGGCCGGCAGCACGCCCACCGCCGGTCCGAAGTGGAAGCACGGCAGGCGCAGCCGGTCGCCGCCGCGGCCGGCCAGCACCACGCCCGGGTGCACATGGCCGGCCAGCGCATAGGCGCCGGGCACGGCCACGGGTTCATGCAGCAGCGCCCAGGGGCCGCGGCGCAGCGGGCCGTCGACCACCTGCACGCCCAGCGCGGCCGGCGGGTCGCCGGCATGGGCGTCGTGGTTGCCGCGCACCAGGGTCAGCGCCAGGCCGGCATGGCGCGCCCGCCAGGCGACCACCGCCGCCATGGTGCCGGCGGCGTGGGCACGCGCCGAGTGCAGCAGGTCGCCCAGGAAGACGACTTCGCGAGCGCCGGTGGCGTGCAGCAGCGCATCGAGCCGCTGCAGCGCGGCATCGGTGGTGGCCTCGGGCACCGGCACGCCGAGACGGCGGAACGACACCGCCTTGCCGATGTGCGCGTCGGCCACCAGCAGCAGACGCAGGTCAGGGTCGAAGGCGGCCTTCTGGGGCCACAGTTGCAGGCGGCCACCGCCTGGCGCGGTGAACCAGGCCGGCGCCGTGCCGGCCGGTGCAGCGGGGCTCACACGGTCAGGCGCGTCAGCAGCATGTCGAGCTGCTCGGTGGGCTGGCGCCGGAAGCCCGAGCGGGCATAGCGCTGCAGCCGGCCCATCACCAGCGCGGTCAGGCCCGACGCCAGGGCATGCGCGTCCACCGTGGGCGTGGCCGAGCCCGCATCACCAGCCGAGGCGCGCAGGCTCTGCCGCAGCTGGCCTTCCACCCGGTCGAAGAACTGGTTCATGCGGGCGGTCAGCCGTTCATGCTCGAACACCAGCGCATCGCCCACCATCACCCGCACCATGCCGGGGTTCTTCTCGCCAAACTGCAGCAGCATCACCACGATGCGCTGGGCCTGCAAGGCGCCGCCGGGCTCGCGCTCGGTGATCTGGTTGACCAGCGTGAACACGCTGGATTCGATGAACTCGATCAGCCCCTCGAACATCTGCGCCTTGCTGGCGAAGTGGCGGTACAGCGCCGCCTCGCTGACCTGCAGCCGCGCGGCCAGCGCCGCCGTGGTGATGCGGTCGGCGCCGGGCTGCTCCAGCATCGCGGCCAGGGTCTGCAGGATCTGCACGCGCCGTTCGCCTGGCTTGGGGCGCTTGCGGACGGTGGCATCGGGCACCACCACGTCGGCCACCACGCGCAGCGGCGGCGGTGCCGCCGGCCCGTCGCTGGGCAGGTCGCTGGAGTCGGGCATCGCGGCGGGCAGCATGGTGGGCGGGTGGGCTGAAATTCATTCTGGCACAGGGCCCGCGGGCCGCCGGCGCACCCCACTCACTCGGGTGACCGGGGCTGCCAGGCAGGCGTCAACCCAGCAACTGGGCCAGTGCACGCACCCGGCGGTCGACATAGGCCGGCTGCTTGGCCCAGCGCGGTGGCGCTACGTCGGGCAGGGCCGCGCGGCGGGCGAAGCGCTGCATCCACACCGTGCCCATGCCCACGCGGCGCGCCGACTTCTGGTGCACCAGCGTGTCTTCCACCAGCACGCAGCGGCTGGGCGGCACGCGCAGGCGCACGGCCATGCGGCGCAGCATGCGGGCGTCGGGCTTGGGCCGCAGCTGGCCGAACATGGCCATGTCCTCGATGGCGAAGACACCGTCGAACAGATGGCCGATGCCCAGCGCGCCCAGCACCCGCAACGCGTAGTGCCGCGGCGCGTTGGTCAGGATGAACTTGCGCCCCGGCAGCCGGGCCAGCGCCGCCATGTCATGCCGGTGGCCGCGCACCGTGGGCTCCAGCCCGGGCAGGCGGTGGGTGTCGTGCAGGAAGTGCGCGGCGTCCACGCCGTGGTGGCGCATCAGCCCCAGCAGGGTGGCGCCATAGCGGTGCCAGTACTGCAGGTTGAGGCGCTGGGCCTCGGCTTCATCGACCTGCAGTTGCTGCTGGATGTAGCCGCGCATCGACAGCTTGAGCGCCGGAAAGACAAACGCGCCGGCATCGTGCAGGGTGTTGTCGAGGTCGAACAGCCAGACCATGCCGGATCGGCCGGCGTTGGCACGCATGGGATCAGAAGCTTCTGATCATCGTGCCGTAGGCCTGGTCGGTCAGGATTTCCAGCAGCATGGCATGCGGCACGCGGCCGTCGACCACGTGCACCGCATTGACGCCACTCTTGGCCGCGTCGATGGCGCCGGCCAGCTTGGGCAGCATGCCGCCCGAGATGGTGCCGTCATCGATCAGCTCGTCGATGCGGCGCGGCGTCAGCTCGGTGATCAGCTCGCCGGCCTTGTCGAGCACGCCGCGGATGTTGGTCAGCATCAGCAGCTTCTCGGCCTTCAGCACCGCCGCCAGCTTGGCAGCCACCACGTCGGCGTTGATGTTGTAGCTCTCGTTGTCCTCGCCGAAGCCGATCGGGCTGATCACCGGGATGAAGGCGTCATCCTGCAGCGCCTTCACCACGCTGGGGTCGATGCTGACGATCTCGCCGACATGGCCGACGTCGAGCTCTTTCGTGGGGTCGTCGCGGTCCAGCATCTTCAGCTTGCGGGCGCGGATCATCGCGCCGTCGCGGCCGGTCAGGCCCACGGCCTTGCCGCCGGCGGCGTTGATCAGGCCGACGATGTCCTGCTGCACCTCGCCGCCCAGTACCCACTCCACCACTTCCATGGTCTCTTCGTCGGTGACGCGCATGCCCTGGATGAAGGTGCCCTTCTTGCCGATCTTGGCCAGCGCCTCGTCGATCTGCGGGCCGCCGCCGTGCACCACGATCGGGTTCATGCCCACCAGCTTGAGCAGCACCACGTCTTCGGCAAAGTCCTGCTGCAGCGCGGGATCGGTCATCGCGTTGCCGCCGTACTTGATGACCAGCGTCTTGCCGTGGAACTTGCGGATGTAGGGCAGCGCCTGCGCCAGGATCTCGGCCTGGTCGCGCGGGGTGATGTGGGTCAGGTCATGGTCGGCAGGCGTGGAGGCGGGCATGGCGGGTCCTGGGTGGGCGTGGATGGTGCGTCGCAGCAAACGCCGCGGATTGTAGGAACAAGGCCCGCGGCCGCCGATCCGCGCACGCCGCCGCCTGGCGGCGGCCAACTAGCGCACGCCGGCGCCCGGCCGCGGCTGCCAGCGCAGGCCGGTGCCGCCCCCCGGG
>JAGOBT010000205.1:4983-6209 GCA_017999135.1 Burkholderiaceae bacterium | reverse complement strand
GCTGCGACGCCGCCCACGCCGCCCGCACCGATGCCGCGGTGGTCACCACACCGGTGCTGGTGCTGGTGGCCGGCCAGGACAAGATCGTGCTGAACCACGGTGCGGCCCAGTTCTGCCAGCGGCTGGCAGCGGCCCGGCCGGGCGCCGGCTGCGGCGGGCCCGATGGCGGGCCGGTGGTGGTGGCCGGCGCCGAGCACGAGATGCTGATCGAGCGCGACACGCTGCGCCAGCAGGCCATGGGGCGGGCGCTGGGGTTTCTGCAGCAGGCGGGGCGCTGACGGCACGGCGCACCGCGCCGTCTGCCGTCACCGTGCCAGCACCAGGCCCGGCAGCGCACCCTGCCCTGGGCGCTGCACGATCGGGCAGTTGAGCACCACCGGGGTCGGCTCCAGGCGCACGTCGCCTTTCTCGGCCGCATCGAGCACCGCCTCTTCGGCACGCAGCTCACGCGGGCTGCGCCCGGGCTGCCAGGTCACCTTCACCATCTGCCACAGGGGGCTGTAGGCGGTGTCGCTGCTGGCCGGGCCGACCGGCCGCGGCGCCGACGCAAAGATGCTCGGCTGCTGGAAGTTGGTCACGGCATAGACCTTGTCGACCGACGACGGCCGGCCTGGCTGGGGCGGCCCGCCCGGCAGGGCATGGGCCAGGCGCGGCGCGAAGTTGGCGCCCTTGGCTGCCGCCACGTCGGCATGCGAGATGTCGGTGGTCAGGTACAGCACCACCTCGCCATCGAACCAGCCCTGGAGCACCGGCAGCTGCACCAGGCCCGGGCCAGGTGGTGGCGGCGCGGCTGGCGCGGGTGGCACCGGCGCCAAAGCACAGCCCGCCATCACCAGCACCAGGCCCAGCAGGGCCACCTTTGTCATCTGCATGTCAACACTCCTCGTTCACGCGGCCGATGCCGCGGCCGCTTCTTGCTGCCAGGCACGCGGCGTGCTGCCCAGGCGCTGCAGAAACACGCGCCCGAAGGCCCCCGGGCTGGCGTAGCCCACCTCGGCGGCCACCTGCTTCACCGGCAGGCCGCGGCGCAACAGCTGGCGCGCCAACCCCAGGCGCCAGCTGGTCAGGTAAGCCCCGGGCGGCGCGCCCACGGTGTGCGCAAAGTGCGCCGCAAAGCGCGCCCGCGACATGCCCGCCACCGCGGCCAGCCCATCCAGTGTCCAGGCCCTGGCCGGCTCGGCATGCACGGCGCTGATGGCCCTGGCCAGGCGCGCATCGGCCAGGCC
>JAGOBT010000205.1:0-4883 GCA_017999135.1 Burkholderiaceae bacterium | reverse complement strand
CAAAGTGCGCCGCAAAGCGCGCCCGCGACATGCCCGCCACCGCGGCCAGCCCATCCAGTGTCCAGGCCCTGGCCGGCTCGGCATGCACGGCGCTGATGGCCCTGGCCAGGCGCGCATCGGCCAGGCCCGCCATGGCACCCGCGTCCACCAGCCGCTCGGCCACCGCGTGGCGCAGCAGCTGGATCAGCAGCACCTCGACGAGGCGGTCCACCACCGCGGCATGGCCGCAGCGGGCGGCCAATACCTCGGCAAACAGCAGTTGCTGGGCGGGCTCCAGGCCCGGCAGCTGCGCCATCGGCACCCACAGCAGCGCGGGCAGGCTGCCCAGCAGCGGGTTCTCGTCACCGGCGCCGAAGTGAACCTCGGCGCTGACCAGCTCGGCGCCCTCGGGCGCCGTGGCCGCCACCCGGTGCGGCACCGGCCGCGGCAGGAAGAACAGGCCGGGCTCGACCAGCAGACGGTGCTGGCCCTGCGGCCCGGTCAACCGCAGCGGCCCGCGCCGCAGCAGGTGCAGATGGCCGACGCCGGCCTCGGGCTGGAGCACCAGCTCCTGGTGCAGCACGCCGCCCATGACCAGCCGTGAACGCAGCGCAAAGCGCTGCAGCAGGGCAGACAGGCGGTCAGGCATGAGACGAATGGATGTGTGAACGAGACGAAACGCAGCGGATCATCTCATCTCTGCCGCTAGAGTGCCGCCATCCGCATTTTTTGAAGGCTCACCATGTCGACCCTGCTTGCACCCCGCCCGCTGCTGCCGCGCCAGCCCGTCCCGCCGCTGCAGGTGCCCACGCTGGACCACGGCCTGTTCGACCTGGCGGCCGATGCCCCCCAGCACTTCACCCTGCTGGTCTTCTACCGCGGCCTGCACTGCCCCCTCTGCCTGAAGTACCTGCTGGAGCTGGGGCGGCTGCAAGCCGACTTCGCGCAGCGGGGCGTGCAGGTCATCGCGCTGTCGACCGACACGGCCGAGCGTGCGCGGGCGATGGCCGACAAGCTGAAGGCCCCCGGCCTGCGCATGGGCCACAGCCTGCCGCTGGCCCAGGCCCGCGACTGGGGCCTGTACCTCAGCACCTCGCGCGGGACCACGTCCATCGGCATCGAGGAGCCGGCCCTGTTCGCCGAACCCGGCGTCTTCATCGTGCGCCCCGATGGCACGCTGTACTACGGCGCGGTGCAGACCATGCCCTTTGCACGGCCGCACTTCGACGAGCTGCTGGCGGCCATCGACTTCGCGCTGGCCAAGGACTATCCGGCGCGCGGCGAGTACGCCGGCGCGGTCTGAACCGGCGTGAAGATGCCGCACAGGCGTCCGGTCGGGCGGCGCGCTGCGCTGATCACCGGCCTGGCTGGCGGCCTGCTGGCCACCGCGGCAGGCCGGGTGCGCGCCGCGACCGATGCCCGCGCCACGGTGCCCGCCACGGTGCTGCCGGCCTTGCCGCCGATGGCACAGCTGCACGCCGGCGGCCCGACCGGCCTGCTGGGCGTGGCACGCGATGGTGGCCTGTGGTCGATCCCGCCCCAGCAGGGCACGCCGCATCGCCGAGGGCCTGGACCCTGCCACACCGCTGGCCAGCGGCCACGGCCGGGTCGCCGCGCGCACCGCGCAGGGCGGGCTGTGGGTGCTGGACGTCGCGTCCGGGCAGGCCGGGCATCAACCCGATGCGGCCCTGGCGCCCCACGCAGGGCTGCTGGTGTTGCCGCTGGCCGTGCTGGGCGTGGCCGCGGCCGGCCACCGTCTGCTGCGCCTCGAGCCTGCGGCAGACGGACGCTGGCAGGTGGTGGCGCGGTCGCAGGAGGCCCTGCTGCCCGACGCACGGCCGCTGCAGGCCGACCTGGACGGCCGCGGCGACGGTGGCCACATCGTGGTGCTGGCCGGCCCGGATGCGCTGCGCTACCGGCACGGCGTGCTGGGCGACGCCGTGGAGGCCACACGCGTGCTGTGGCTGGAGCGCCATGGCCTGACCGTCCTGCGCGCGCTGACACTGCCGGCGCCGCATGTGTTCGAGGACATCGCGCCCCGCCCCGTGGCGCTGCCGCAGCCCGGCAGCGCCACGGGCCTGCTGACCGTGCGCGCCGGCCCCGATGGCGGCCAGCTGGCCCTGCTGCGCGCCGACCCGGCGCAGCCTGGCCAGCTGCAACTGGCCGGGTTGGGTGAGCCGGTGGGCGGCTTCCACCGCTGGCTGGCACCCACCACCGATGGCCGGCAGATCGTGGCGGTGCACACCCCTCACATCGGTGGCGCGCTGCACAGCGACCGCCTGGACGGCGGGCGCCTGGCTCGCCGCCGCTTGCTCGACGGCGTCAGCACGCACCACATCGGCTCACGCGAGACCGACCTGGCCGTCTGGCTGCAAGGGCAGCTGCTGCTGCCCAGCCAGGATGGCCGGATGCTGCGGCGCCTGAACCCCGACCAGGACTGGGCCGAGCAGGCCGCGCTGGCGCTGCCCGGTCGGGTGGTGCAGGCCGTGGCACTGCCGGATGGCGCGGCCTGGGTCGGCCTGCTGGAGGACGGCGCGGTGCTGCTGGCCCGGTGGCCCACAGTGCCGCCCGGCAACCAGCGCTGAGCAGGGCGCTGAGCCAGACCCCCTGCGTTAGACTCCGCCCCTTTTTGACGGGCGGTGACAGCGGTGACAGTGCGGGCTCCCTTGCGGGAACGGAAGGCCACGGCCCCAGGCCAGGCACGCACCCCGTTCCACAGCCCGCCGCTGGTGCGGTTGCTGGCCGGGCTGGCCCCGAGCGAGGCCCCCGCCGCGGCGCGGCCCCAGGCCAGCGTGGGCGAGCGGCTCGGCGCCTGGCTGGACTGGACGGACGCGATTGCGCTGTCGCAGGTGCTGAACCAGCCGCCCGCAGCTTCACCGGCCGCGCGCCGGCCGGGCGCCCAGGCCCAGGCCGCCGCGGCGTTGGCCCGGGTGCGTGACGACCTCAGCCGCGCCATCCTGCAAGACCCGGCGTTGCAGCCCGACGGCCAGGGCACCGCTGCGGCCCCCGACCCCGCCGACATCCGCCGCGCCGCCCAGGCCCGGCAGCGGGCGATGGCCGCCGCCATCGGCCCGCTGCGCGCCCAGCTGCGCGGCCTGCTGGCTACCACGTCACCCGCCGGGGCCCAGCTGGCGGCGCTGGACGCCACGCTCGAAGCCGCCCTGGCCGAGCAGGAACGCCACCACCTGGGCGCGGTGGTGCAGCGGCTGGAGCGGCACGTTCGGCAGGCGCAGGCCGCGGCGGCAGCCGACTGGCGCACCCGTGCGCTGCACACCGCGCGGCAGGTGCTGCTGGCCGAGCTGGACCTGCGGCTGCAGCCGGCCCAAGGCCTGCTGGATGCCATGAACGCGCCGGACACCCAGGGCGACGCGGCATGACGGCACGGCTGGGCGCGCTCGCCTTCGCCGCCGGCGCGGCGGTGCTGGCCTGGGTGGGCATCGGCTACGCCAGCACCAGCCCCCTGGCGCTGGCGATGACGGTGCTGATCGCCGCCGTCTATGCCGCCGGCGGGCTGGAGCTGCAGCGCTTCCATGGGGCCACCACCGGCCTGCAGCAAGCGCTGGCCAGGCTGCCCGCCAGCCCGGCCGAATCCGACGCCTGGCTGCAGCAGTTGCACCCCACGCTGCAGCAGCCGGTGCGGCTGCGCATCGGCGGCGCGCGCGTGGGCCTGCCGGGCCCGGCGATGGCGCCCTACCTGGTCGGCCTGCTGGTGCTGCTGGGCATGCTGGGCACCTTTCTGGGCATGGTGGTCACGCTGAAGGGCGCCGCCACCGCGCTGCAGACCAGCACCGACCTGCCCACCATCCGCGCCGCGCTGACCGCACCGGTGCTGGGCCTGGGCCTGGCCTTCGGCACCAGCGTGGCCGGCGTGGCGGCGTCCGCCATGCTGGGGCTGGTGGCGGCGCTGTGCCGGCGCGCGCGGGGGCAGGTGCTGCAGCAGCTGGACGCAGGCATCGCCACCACCCTGGGCCACTTCTCCGACGCCACCCGCCGCGCTGCCGCGCAGGACGACCGGCAGGCGCAGCAGCACGCCCAGCTGCTGCAGGCGCTGCAGGCCCTGCACCAGCAGCAGGCGGCGGCCGTGGCCACGCTGATCGATCCGCTGCAGGCCGCCCTGGCCCGGCTGGGCGACCACAGCCAGGCGCTGGGCGCCCAGCTGCAGGCCGGGCAGGAAAGCTTCCACCGCCAGGCGCTGGCCACCCACACCACGCTGGCGGCGTCGGTCGAGCAATCGCTGCAGCGCAGCCTGGCCGATGGCGCCCGGCTGGCCGGCACCACGCTGGCGCCGATGGTGCAGGCCGCGCTGGACGGCATCGCCCACGAAGCCGGCGCGCTGCAGACCCGCGTGGCCGGCACGGTGCAGCAGCAACTGGATGGCGTGGCGCAGCGGCTGAATGCCGCGGTGGCCCAGGTGGCCGCCAGCGGGCAGGCGGCGCTGGCCGACCAGCAGCGCCACCACCAGACGTTGGCTGATGACCTGCAGGCGCGCCAGACCGAATGGGCACAGGCGGTGCAGGCGCAGTCGGCCGCCCTGCTGGCCGGCATCGACCAGCGCCAGCAGCAGCAGCTGGATGCCCTGGCCGCACGGGACGCCGAGCGCCTGGCCGCCCTGGCCGCACCGCTGCACACCATGGCCGCCAGCCTGCGCAGCGCGTTTGAACAGGCCGGCGCCGAGGCACAGGCGCAGCAGGCGCAGATCTGCCGCACGCTGGAGGCCACCGCCGCGCAGCTGCAGGCCCAGGCCGCGCAGCAGACCGCGCAGACCGTGGCCGAGGTGGCCCGGCTGCTGCAAGCCGCCGGCGAGGCGCCGCGCGCCGCCGCCGAGGCCATGGGCCAGCTGCGCCAGCAGCTCAGCGACAGCCTGGCGCGCGACAACGCCCTGCTGCAGGAGCGCAGCCAGATCC